>DQXT01000067.1 GCA_011042225.1 Deltaproteobacteria bacterium
AAAATTCCGGGACTTCATGAGACCAGGTACGCTTTAGTCGGATGAACCATATTTCTTTACGGATACGAAAAGGGCTATCTGCTTTTCAGAAACAAGGCAGGAAAGGTAATACGGATTCCTATGGGCTGGGGCAAATTTTTGATTCGTTGAAGAAAAACTGGTATACAGATCTTGAATTAATCCGGTTATTATAACCGTTTGGTACTGGCCTTTAGGGCGTCTTTCTCGTTTGCCTTGAATGATACACTATATAATCCGTCCGTCTCCCAATTGTCCATAAACAACAAAACCCCTGCCGGAGGCTAGGGCAGTCTCCCATTCTGCTGGGTCTTCAAATGACTGTTGTAGCTATTCGGTCTCTTTTTGTGTAAACTTTATAGGTTGTCAAAGCCCTGAAACATGAGCAGGGCCTATCTTAATTACAAGAAGGAGAAAGGAATCAAGAAATCGCCTTTGCCCGATTTCTATATCAGCGCCCAAGCTGCCGTACTTGACCTTGATTTAATCACACGGGATGAAAGAAGGTATAGGACCTATTCCCTCCAGTTAGAATAATCTGTCCGGAATGAATTTTAAACTTTGAGTATTGAGATATTATGTTACCCCTGCATATGAAAAAGACATCTTTTTGTATCCTTATCTTATCCTTTCTCTTCGTTATCGTGAACCAAAGAGCAGTAGCTGGAAAAAGGTGCGATGCAACTCAAAATAGTGAGCATACATGCCCTCCACAACATATTTTACCGGTTGATTTTACACATGGTAAGGTCCTTCTTGAGTTAAACCAGCCTGTAGTAGACATCAAAGCCAACGATTCGAACGATCCTCTTATGGTCCTTCCAGAAGACAGGGTTTCCATCTCATTGAGCCTCGATCCCGGTAGTTATACAGAGCTGGAGGCAGACTGGTGGATCGTTGCCGATACTCCCTTTGGTCTATTCTCCTATGTCTATCCAAATTGGGAGGAAGGTTTCCACTGTTGTCTTCAGGCCCCTCTGAACGGTTTTTCTGATTTTTCTATACTCGACAGTCCTCTTCCTCAAGGCAGTTATAGCTTTTATTTTGCTGTTGACAACAATGCGGATGGAATAGCAGATGCCACCTGGGGGGATTCAATAGAAGTTCATGTGGTCCCGCCCTTGAAGGCCGCAGACGACTCTTCTGTAACTGATCGAACGCCGTTGATTCTGGTTCACGGAAACAACTGTGAATCAATGCCCTGTTACCGTTGGGGTGATTACCTGGAAAAAGGTGAACAGGACCCGGAATTTTTAGATAACTTCAAAATCTATCTCTTCCAATGGGATTCTAGCAAGTCCAACAAGTTCAATGCTGTTGCTCTGGGGACGTGCATAGATAGAGTACAGGTGTTAAACGACAGAAAGTTGATGATATTGGCTCACAGCAGAGGAGGTCTTGTATCCCGATATTTCATGAACGACTATGTTACAGAAAAAGGTATCTATTCAGGTCAACCGGCGGGCGAGCGGGTTGATTGCCTGATAACCTTAGGCACTCCCCACAGGGGATCTCCAGGAGCTGATCCTTACTGGAGCATATTTTCCTTTGACTGCAAATACCAACCCTTCCTTGCTAAACAACTCAGTCTTTTCTATCTTAACTACATCTATGATCCGTCTTATAATAATTTGTTGTGGAATGACTTTGAAAATGAACTTACTGAAGGCCCGGTGTGCTGGTATCCCTCTATCCTGGATAGTAAGACGGAATTCTGCTCGACCCTTCAATCTGCACAGAGTAATTTAGACGAATTAAATAATGCGGACTCTTATCTAAATAAAATTATTGCCTTTGGAGGCAACGAATTCAATGAAGAACCCTTTCAGTGGGGCTTTGAGTGGTACGAACATAAGATCCTCTCCGCATTTTCAATTCTGTTGGCTGAATTTCCCGTAATCCCGCCAGGTTATCCAGACACCCCAATAGACGACCGGTACCGTCCTTTTCAGGCCAATGATGGTATGGTCCCCTTAATATCCGCCTTACTTCTAAAATCCGGTTCTCAAGGGCTGTTCACAGTCCAGAACGGTCAACTCACCTATGATATTCAGGAACTAAATTCTCAATGTCTATTGAAGAAATGTATTGTTATTGAGGATAGACAAACGGACCATCTCGACTTTTTAGACGATGAAGAGATTATTGATTTAGTCATAAGAACAATTAAAAACATAGAATAAATCAGCAGTCTCTCCATCACTGCAAGCGCTGTTGATTCTGCAACAGATTCTGTTGCTTCTCTTGTGCTCTATGTAGGCTTGAAGTCATCCAATCAAAAGACGTCTGTATTCCCTTCGGGACTTTATAAAATTGAAAATCTTTTCTCAGTTGTCATGGCATCTTTCATATGTGTTTTGTCGGTTGGTGTACAACGGCAGACATATCTTTCCTGGTTTATGGATTCAAACCTTACTTATATTATTACTTACAAAAAGACCAAATTGGTCGGAAATCCTTAAAGGAAAGAAGGCAGACTCTTTAGTATTATGGTATTAGACAATTTGCTGGTAATAATGACGGAGATGCGGTCAAATATTGTATTAATCGGTATGCCCGGTGCGGGCAAAAGCACTATCGGTGTTGTTTTGGCCAAACAGACTTCACGCGGCTTCATAGACACGGATCTCCTTATTCAGACCTCACAATGCCGTACCCTGCAGGAGATCGTCGACATATACGGATACGAGGCCCTTCGAAATATCGAAGAGGACATGCTGCTTGGTCTCTCTGTTCGCAACTACGTCATCGCTACCGGCGGCAGCGCCGTATACAGCGAACTCTCCATGCACCACCTCAGGTCCGACGGCGTTATAGTCTTTCTCGATGTTGATTTATCGGTCCTGGAATCGAGGATCCATGATTTCAAGACCCGTGGTCTGGCAAAACGACCAGATCAGAGTTTTGCCGACCTGTTTCGCGAACGCCTGTTGCTATACACCAAATATACAGATATTACTATTAAATGCGCCGGACTGACTCAGAAGGATATCTGTACAAAAATCATGGAGAAGACAAAGAGCTGCTAAGCGTTTCATACACATATAATCCGGATGAATAATGGAAGCAAACAGGATTCGACTTAGGTTATATTCAGCCGTATTAACTTTACTGCTCCTGCTTGGCAGCGTGGGGTTCATGTTCAGCGAAAATCTCTCGCTGTTAGATGCAATCTATTTTTCCATCGTAACAATGGCTACGGTGGGCTACGGTGACATCCATCCCCATTCAGCCGTTGGAAAAATTCTGGCCCTTATCTTAATTGTTGGCGGAGTGGGGACCTTTCTGGGTGTAGTAGCCATTATTACCGACACATTTGTCAAGCGCCGGGAAGAATTAATTATGCGGCAAAAGCTTCACATGATAACCGGTCTTTTCTTCAGCGAAATGGGTAATGGATTATTAAAGCACTTTGCCCGACTTGATCCCGAAACAGACAGTCTGCATAAAATTCTCAAGATTTCAAACGAATGGAAAAATGCAGACTTTATTGAGGCGGCCAAAGGTCTGAAGCAACACCGTTTTGTAATAGATTCGCATAGGGGAAACCTTTTCGAGCTGAGGGAATACCTGCATAAACAGGCCGACCTGCTCCTTAGGCTGATAGAGAATCCGATTATTCACGAACATGGAGAATTTTCCGATCTGCTCCGCGCAACATTTCACCTTCGTGATGAGCTGTTGAACCGCGAGGACCTCTTTGAATTGCTGAATTCCGATCGAAAGCATTTGGAGGGAGATATTATCCGGACCTACAGATTGCTTATATTTGAATGGTTGCGATACATGCGCTATCTGAAAAAGGACTATCCATATCTTTTCTCCTTGGCCATCCGTGTCAATCCTTTTGATGTGGAGGCAAGTGCGGTTGTCAAAGGCCCTTAATAATCGGAATATCCCCTTTTTAAAATGGAAAGTCATCACGGCGGGTTCTTAGAGATAAACGGGGCCGGCACAGGGTCTCTGCCCCGCACGGTGCTGGAGGTAAAAAGTCATGCGTGTATTTCTGGTTGTCTTTGTGGCATTTTTTGTGAACGGTTGTATGGGATTGCCTGAAGGCGTATATCCTGTTGATGATTTTGATATCAATAAGTATTTGGGTAAATGGTATGAGATTGCACGGCTTGATCATTCCTTTGAGCGCGGGCTGGAGAGGGTAACTGCTGAATACTCTTTGCGTGATGATGGCGGAGTAAGGGTCATAAACAGGGGCTTTTCGATCGCAGAGGATAGATGGAAAGAACTGAAGGTAAGGCCTACTTTGTTAATGTCAAAGACGAAGGATATTTGAAAGTTTCCTTTTTTGGTCCATTCTACGGGTCATATGTGGTGTTCGAGCTGGACAAAGAATATCAATATGCCTTTGTAACAAGTTCCAATAAATCTTACCTTTGGCTCTTATCAAGAACCGGAAGTATGAGTAAAGAACTTGTTGACCGGTTTATCAAAAGGTCAAAAGATCTTGGTTATAATACCGACAACCTTATATTTGTTGAGCATAAAATACCCTGATATCCATTACGTGCGGCCGGCAATAATATCTGTGTAGTAACACCCAAAAGAATATCATGGATATAACACTTCGAAAAATACAATGGTTTTGCCGAAACCCATAAAGAAAGCTCCGTATACCCTTTGATATGATGGAAATATTTGATTCTTTCTACGCGTGTTTATACGCAAAAACGGCGATTGCCTGATTCGGGATTATGACCCGTCAGCAATCGTCTTTTGTGCCCATACAAGGGCCTCCTTCACCCTTGAAGCCACCAAAGAGAGTGCCTCTTCATACGATACCCATCGATATTCATGGTGTTCCGGTCTCCCTATATCCGGATTTACCGGAAGACTCACCCGGGATTCTCCGGTCTCTGCTATATAATAACGGGCCACTTTGCCGTTGCCGTAAGGTCCGGTCTCCCTGTAATCATATCCCCAACGAAAATTGAGATCATTCACAGTAGTCTCCTCTTCCACCTCCCTCTTGGCGGCATCAACAGGAGACTCACCGGGTTCCACAATACCTTTTGGAAAATCCCAAAAACTAAAGGCCCTGAGCAACAAATATTTCCACTTAACTCCATTCCTCCTGACCAATATTACCCCTGCGGACAGGACCTTTTTCTTTGTCTTACACCCCTCTGCCAACTTCTTTGTTCTCAATTCTTCGCTTATCATTACTCGGTACCTATAAAGAACGGTCTGAAATCAGACTCGTCCTGTTCAAGTGCATGTCTTATCTCTTTCAACAGTCTCGGCCTGTCCTGGGGCAGCCGACCGCGGAGGTTACTATAGTTCGTGTAGTGGTCACTGGTAAGTAATGTCTTGGCTGTCACAGCCTCTAGAAGCCTTTTTGTCTCCCTTAAAACGCCGTGAGGCGTCAGCATCTCAAAATGCCCTGACAAGACATCATCCAAAATGGGTGTATTTATCTTCGGCACAAAGGTGCGCAACCGGACAAAGTCGGGAGAAATTTCATTGATCACCCTGGCAGTCTCTTTTGCATGCTCGTGTGTTCTCTTCCTGCCGCCTATACCAAGAATAACATACATACTTAGTTCAATTCCGGCGTCCATCAGCCATTTGCCCGCTTCGATCTGCTCTTCGGCATGGGTACCCTTGCGAATATGTTTCAATATGACGTCATCACCCGATTCAAGGCCCACATGTATGCGCCCAAGGCCTGAATCGGCCAATTTTCTGAGTTTGTCCGGACCCTTTTTATGGATAAATTGAGAAGAGCCATAGACCGTAATCCGCTCAAGATTGGTGAAGGTCGTCCAGGCAAAACGACACACATCAGCCAGGTCCTCTGTATTCATGGCTATTGTGTTTCCAGCGGGAAGAAATATGGTGCGTACATGAGGAACGTAGATCTTTTTTGCATTCATAATGTCTTTCTTTATATCTGGAACCGGTCTTGCGCGATATCTGGGTCCGTTCTTATATACCATACAGAAAGTACACTGGTTATGTGGGCATCCGATAGTGGCCTGGATTAATAACGAGTCCGCCTCGCTGGGAGGCCTGTATATGGGACCTTCATAATGCATGGACGCGGCCTTGTTTTTTATTCATGCCTAATTAAAAACCCGGACCTCTATAGATTCTACTGATTAAACCATCTAATTCCCGGCCGACTGTATAATCCGGATCCCCAAAAAGAAATCTCCATACTATCAAAACAATTGAGTCTCAATTCTTTTAAGACACTTTTCCAGTCAATGAAATCAGCTCATCATAAAGCGCAAATCTTTCGTTGCAAGCTGAAAACAGACCTGAAAAATTTCCATTCCTGCATAAAAGCCCCGCACTTTCTGGTTTAAATAAATGCTATCGCTTTGCAATTAAGCCTTGCGCACCCTAAACATACACTTTATTCTATCTTTACAAAGAACTTATCATGCAGGGACAAACAGAAAATCTCTCGATTTCAATTAAAAAGGATGGAAACATGTTCGTTAATGAGAAAGAGAAAACAGAATTTTCCAACTTTCTTGGAAGCTGGACAAATGATCAAAAAAATAACAAGGGCGTCTTTTTAAAATTAAGAGACAATATAATGGAAAAGGAAAATGCGGTCCTGAACTTTAAATCGCGACCTGGTGTCAGTTATTCTTTCAGGGGAAGCTTAGAAAAACAGGGAGGGAACAGACTTTTCGTTATGGCTGACATCATAGATGATGACCCTGAAGACCGTTGGCTTTCAGTATGTTTTTACGGAGACATGATAACAGATCCGGATAAAGTGGGAAATCTGATCCCAAAAGGTCTGCTTGGGGAAGACGGCTACTGTTTTGATATCTATGAATATGATGAATCCATGATTTCCTATATTAAGCAAAGAATTAACGAGGCATATACGAACACATTGAATTATTGATTATTTCTCAATCTTCGCCAAATCTTTCCGTTTTTATTTTTTTAAATCCGTTTTCTAGAAGGACTGAAGTTTCCCGCTTTTTTGGGTGAGGTAAATCCGGAATCAATTTATGATGCGCAAATGTTCAACAAAAAATCCGATGATTTCAACAGGACAGTCAAAAATCCGTTTTTGTTTAACTTGTTGACATTATTAGATATTTCTTGATGAAAAATACATCTTTTTTAATAAAAACAGTAAGTTAAATAGTGAAAGCGAGGCCAGGTTATGGTATATTG
>DQXT01000090.1 GCA_011042225.1 Deltaproteobacteria bacterium
CCATAGCCATAACCTCCCTTAAAATGATAAAGAGATTATGACAAAATCAAGTAGGTCTGTCAAGTATTAAATGACTTACTTTGGAGTTTTTTTATGCTTATCAACAAAAACGAAATGCACCCTGAGTTTCCAGGGGAATTTATAGGCCCTGGGTTGCTGGTAAAATTTAATAAATTCATGGCTATGGAGACTCTCCCAGAAATGATTGCCGGAAAGGACTATGAAGTAACGATCTCAGGAGAGATGAAGGACGGAACACGATTCAAAGGATGCGCGGAGATCACCGTAACAGCTTGGAAAGCCGGACACGGATGGGACTGGAAAAATCCGAATTGGTTGAACTCGGATGGAGATGCGGATAACTGGTGGAATAAATAGAAGTGCTTTTAGGTTTGGCATGATTCTATCTTGAGCCACAGCCCTCCCTATTTAAGTTTCTTCTTCTGGAAACCGATCAGTAATACCAAACCGATTTAAAACTACGCCTTATTATTGAAAAGTTGTCCAAATCCATCGGCGAATATTCGGGAGGAGTTTTCATGAAGCATCCAGTCTTAAAATTCATTTTTTGTGTGTTTATCTGCGCCTTTTTTACTGTTTCGGCCCTTGCCGAAATTACGATCATGGAACCGGGTTTTCGGGCTGTAGTGCTTAACAGCGACCTGTCCAATCCGCAGGACATAACGATTTCTTATCCCGGCGGTGTGTACGGCGCCAATCTCTTTGTTACTGAATATGATACGGACACGGTGAGCAGGATCAGCCCTGCCGGGGTGAAATCAGTTCTTTCTACAGATATCAGATACCCAGTGGCGATTCTCGTCGGGCGGGGTGCCTTTGGCCATCACTTATATGTGAGTGAATCATACAGTACTGACGGCAACATCGTTAGAGTGGCTCCTAACGGGGCCAAGACCGGTTTTGCCAGCGGTATCGATTCCCCGCTTGACATGGTTTGGGGACCGGGCGGTGCATTCGGATCAGACCTGTATGTCGCCTCTGCAAATGCGAACAAGATAGTTACGGTCTCTTCAGCCGGGGCTGTTTCTGATTTTCTGACCGGTCTGGACCGGCCTTCTGTGCTGGCCTTCAGCCAGGGAGGAGCATTTGGAGAATATCTCTATGTGACAAACACCGATGACGGCCAAGTGGTCAGGATTGATCAGAACAAAAATGTTGAAGTCTTTGTAACGGGCCTGCCCCGCCCTATCGGCCTGGCCTTTGGATACAATACACCTTTCGGTGACTTCCTGTATATCAGCGACAAAAATACAGGTGAAATTCTTAAGATATCACCTTCAGGAGCGGTCTCCACATTTGCCGATGGATTTGACGGACCGGTGGAGATCCATTTTTCTGAGGGCGGTCTGTACGGCAATGACATGCTTATTGCCGATGGTGGTTCGGGGCGGATAGTCAGAATTGTGTCTCTGGGTGCCCCTACTATAGTCGTAACACCTTTTTCCGGAGAAGTAGAACAGGGGCCTTTTACTTTCACGTTTACAGTGAGTGACCCACAAGGGCTTTCAAATCTGACTGACTTCCATTTTTTGTACAATGGCATTGATATTACTGCGGCCAGTGTGAATTATCTGATCGCATCCATTGCCAGTATGGATGAAAACAGCGTAAGCTTTTCATTACCGGGCATCGCGCTGCCGTCAGGGACCCATACAATAGAAATCATTGTCAGTGACGCCGAAGGCCATACAGGCCATGGTAAGGTCACGTATTCCATCCAGTAAATAATTCTATCGAAGAGGGAGGCGCATTCCAGCGCCTCCCGTCCCCCAATAAAAAACCTTTCTTGGCGATCTCAAGCGAAGGGAGACGACGAAATCTATTTTTTAATCAATTTCTGTCGACTTGGCAGCATATCGGCACTATTTTAGTTGCGTTTTGGAATAAAAACAGAGGTAAAATCATGCCGGTTACACTTTTGATCAAGAACCCAAGGGAAGATGTGGCCAGGCGTCTCAAGGCCCGAGCAGCCCGGAATCACAGATCACTTCAGGGCGAGCTGCTGGCGATCATCGAGGAGGCCGTAAATAATGATGCACCAGTAAGTCCGGCGGAAGTCCTTACCGAAAGTGGCCTTGGGCTGAAATCGGTAATTATTTCAAGATCAAGTCTGTAACTTCAGAATATTGTAGACGGTTTTGACGGAGATTCCGAGCTTTGTGGCTATATCTCTTCTCGTGTATCCCCTGGCAATAAGCTGTTTTATAAGAAACTTTCGGGCCTTTTTCTCATCTGGACGTATCTTCGTTTTCGGATCCCTCATACCTTGAATCGCATGCTCTATTTCTTCGTCATCAAGCATTTCCAGACCAGTTAAATGCTCAATCTGCTTTTGTTTTCGCAACTTCGAAAACACGGCAGGAAAATTTCGGACAAGGACTTTACGAAAAAAACTTGCTGCATCGGTCTTTTCTAGAGCATTTTCTGTATCTACGATAATGGAATTATTCAACAATTTTGAGTAAATTTCTCTCTGCTTCTTTTGCTCTTTTGCTAAAAGGTCAAGCACAAAAGACGGTTTCACGAACGAGGGCGGTGCGTTCAAATCGTTATACAGCTTGATTGATGACCATCTATAGCCACGAGGATCTGTTGCAAGACCCGCCCGTATCGGATTCACATGAATATAAAGGGATGCGGCAAGTAGATATGAATCATCCAGACAGACAGCTTGACGGTAAGGGCCTCCAAAAAGATGTCCTTTTCTCTCATACTTCCTATTGAAAACCATGGCATAACGGGCAAATAAATCTCTCATTGCTTCCTGAAGCTCAGCTCTGCAAGGGCGCAAAAGAATATGGATGTGGTTAGGCATGAGGCAAAAGGCATAAACATCCAAAGATCTTTTCAGAGACACCTCCTTCAAATTCGAAAGCATAAACAGATAATCACTATCTTCCAGGAAAAGAGGCGCATCCCCGGCGGCACGCTGCGTGATATGAGATACAAGATTAGGGGAAGTAATCTTTCGTTTGGCCCTGAATATCCTTTTTATCTTGCCCTGTTTCAGGAGTTCATCAAAGTCCATTGAACAATATATTTTATATATGGCATTAAATAATTTTACCGAATTTGGCCGTGGGCAGAAATCAGTAAAGTAGATTGTAATGCAGGCATTGATAATTGCAATGTACCAATAGCTTGGATAGATAAGCACATTTTATATTGCCTGAAATAGTTCAAGGCTGAAAGTGGTAACGAAGTCAATTTCAGGTGGTCAAAGCACTGGTTTTTTTATGGGCGGTTGACTGTCGGACATCAAGAAAGTGGGCAATGACTAAGAAAGTTATAACGAGAGCGAAGTGGATATAAGGTATTACCGAAAATGGCCTTGAGCCGAAATAGGTAATAAGGTGAGGGGCGATAGAGGGAAGGGCATGGCACTATTGGTGAGAATGGGCGTGGGCTGGGATATTTTGTTACCGATTTTGGCCTTGGGCTGAAATCGGTAATGGAGGAGGGGGAAAAGAAAAAGGGGACTGAGAGCCCCCTTTTGTAGTTTTTATGTGTGGTGGAGATTAGTTGGCGGATACGTTAGTTGCTGGATGTATCATAGCTGAAGGCCGAGTAGTGATAGGATCTGGTCGAATCCAGATTGGTGTGTACATAGGACATGCTCTGACCCGGCGATCCGGCAATCTTTCCATCATTCCCGTTGGGGATCGGCGAGCCGTCAGATGTATTTTGCGGAAACGTATCGTCAGTCCGGTAACGGATCATCACCCCGGCAAAATCCGAATCCATGGGGCTCGTCCAGCCAAGTGTAATCTGACTAGGGCCTGAAACACCATTAAAGCCTATAACATCACCCGGGGCCGATTTTCCCCAACCCTGTCGGCCACCACTTGCTCAGCTCTCTAATTAGAATCAGGAGCCTCACTCGATGCAAAAAACCGTTCGATCCTCTCATGAGCTGTGGCGTCTGAGTTCAAGGGAAGACCAAAGTTCATGCTTGGATTTGTGATCAAGTCGCGGGTCATAAGGGATATCCTGTTGACATATCCCTAATTAGTTCCTATGATCTAACATATGAGTAAATGGGTATTATGAATTATGTTTTCTGAATGCCGACGTTTTGGATCACCAAACAGATGAATCTTTTTCTGGAGGTATCGTGATGTCTTCTGTCCAAACCAGACTTTTTAAAAGCAATCGAAGTCAGGCAGTCCGTCTTCCCAAGCAGATTGCCTTTCCGGAATCAGTCAAGGATGTTGAAATAACGGCAATTGGCAGCAAGCGAATTATTGTGCCGGCGGGTCAATCCTGGGATGAATGGTTTGATGCGCCAGGTGTTTCCAGTGATTTCATGACAGAGCGAAGGCAGCCGGAAGATCAGATTCGGGAGACCTTGTAATGCTGAAGTATCTGCTGGATACCAATATTATCATTTATACGATGAAAAACCGCCCAGAGCAGGTGAAAAGACGCTTTCAGAAGCACGAAGGCGAGATGTGCATTTCTGCAGTAACCCTGGGTGAATTGGTGTTTGGCGCAGAATATTCGCAACAGGTGGAACGGAACCTGGCAGACATTGAGGCGCTGGTCGCTCGACTTGAGGTGCTGCCCCTCGATAGCAAAGCAGCTTATCATTTCGGACAGATACGGGCTGCGCTGTACATTATGGGTCAGCCCATAGGACCTTACGATATGATGATTGCCGGTCATGCCAGGGCAGCCGGGCTGATACTTGTAACGAATAATATCAGTGAATTTGAACGGGTGCCAGGACTGTTGCTTGAGAATTGGATCGAGGCGGACATCCGCTCTGGTGAAACAACTTCCTGATAATCCGCTCAATCCTGCTTGCGCAGTGAAACCATTGTTGTTTCACCGGGGTAGCTCCAGCAGGATGCTACCAGGGTCCTTCCCGTCTTGCCTTTTAATAACAATTTTTGCGACCTTGTATCCTCTGCGAGAGATATGCTTTTTAATGAAGTGATAAAATGGGGGCGTGGTATCTTCTCCAACCGTACAGGTCACCACCAATTTCATTTATTGATTTTAGCCTTGGGCTGGAATGGCTAATGGAAGGGGAAGAGGATGGTGAAATAAAAAGGGTAGCCTAAGTCCCCTTTTTCGCTTTCATGTTTTAGGAAATTAATTGGAAGATATTTTTATCCCCCAAAATCCAGCTTTAATCATACTGCCAGAGAAAAACCAGACAATTAAAGCAGAAGGGTTGTTTTGCCCGGCGAAATATAAGGTCGTCAATTAGTTGCATAATGCGTTATCGCAGAAGATCTACCAGTTGGAAGTGGAAAAATGACCTCATCTAACGAAATATATTTTGAGGCATCAATTATTTCTATTTCAATTGGATTGCCACCTTAGTCAAGGTGTAAAATAACACCTTCTTTCAAATCAATGGAGTCTGCAGGAATACCCGGTTTCAGCTCAATAGTACAGATATCTGCGTCACTTGAGTATTTTATCTTCATGGATAGTTCCTCCTTGAAAATACCTATTGGCATAGGGGAAATAGACTGTAATCAGTACGGGTAAGGTGCCTGAATATTCATAAACGGCCCGTATAACATGACTTCCAATCACTTTATGAGCAATATACCTATCAAAATGACCAATCAGTACCTCATTGGACAGCAAGAGGCATTATCCGATTTGTTCAATTGAAAGCCGCCATTTTGATGCTCTTTCGATCGAATGATTCAGGAAAAGAATATCAACTTCCACGCCATGGCATTTAAAGCTGAATAACTCACCTTTGTCTTCGCGGCATGATGCTACTATTTCAACAGGATCTCCCATAGGCTTTTCACTAAAATTCAAATTTTAAGGCACCCTTCAATAGAGTCAAGTAAAATCGCAAATACCCCAGGGCAACTTCAGGTTTCTCAAATGGTAACTTGAAGGATAGTTCATCCGTTAGCCTGTCCCTTTTTGGATTTTCACCCTAAATCACAAAAATGTCTTGCCACGTTGCTGCAGAAAGCACAGGGATAAACCCTTTAATAATTTTTTTGATGGTTCCTCCGAGAATAAAAAAGTTTTCTCTGCATCAAGTGATCCAAGGGAACGAGCGGTTATTTTTTCAAAAAGGCCTCTGGAGAAATCCCCGCTTGTTTCAGGATTGCCCGAAGTGTACCTTCTGGCATATCTCCAGGATGACTCGGGATGGTGGTACAGCGATTTGTCTCTTTATTATACCAGATTTAGTGGCTTTCTGCTGCCTGTCGATCAAATTCAAATCCGTCCGCCTTGAGCCGTTTGACAATCCCGCGGTAGCGAAACCCAGCCAAGCGCCCCATTCTACAGGCCGACCACTAGAGAAAAATCCACTGAGTCTCCTACAGGTGGCAAATTCAAATCTTCTTGTCTTTCAGCTTGCGCCTCTAAAAGTTTTTTTGCCACATCGCGGGCAATGTCCATGGTTTCGGTTACGGTCCGCCCCTGTGCGACTAATCCGGACACATCATCGGAGGTTGCCAGATAGACACCTTCTGGTAATTTTTCTATATGAATAAGGTAAAGCCAAATTTTTTAGGATTTTAGGCCCTTACTCATATCCAATTTTAGATCAGGATAAGACATATCAAGTTCTAAGATCAAGTCTTACGCCCACTCGCCAAGCTCGTTATAAGGTACACAGACAAAAGACCTTATCCACGGGTATATAAATCGTATCCCCGGTGATTATCCTCTGACAGTGAGAAAATTTGAGGAATGGTTTCAAAGCGAATCGTCCCCTTTCCTGACCGGCAACACATTGCCGGAGAACAAGATTTTGGGAAACTGTCAAGTCCCCGATAGTGAATATTACCGATTTTAGCCTTGAGCGGAAATCGGTAAAAAAGGGGGGGGAGAGGGATGGGAGTTGCCGAAAATGGCCTTGGGCTGGAATTGGTAAAAGTGATAATGGTAATGGGCGAAGTGTTGTATGATATTACCGAAAATGGCTTTGGGCTGAAATCGGTAATGGGGGGTGGGGAAATGAAAAGGGGGCTGATGGCCCCCTTTTGTGGTTTTATGTGTTGTGGAGATTAATTGTCGGATACGTTTTGCGGGCTGTCAGGCGGGAGGTCATGCACCGTCACCTGTAGTGATTGGTCTGCACTGTGTCCGTGTCCGTCTCTTACTGTCACCGTGGCGGTAGAGGTCCTATGGGCGGCGTAGGTA
>DQXT01000036.1 GCA_011042225.1 Deltaproteobacteria bacterium
TGTAGTATAAGCATGCGAGGTCCTCTTGTTATGATTTGTTTTTATGCGATTACAATATACCATAACCTGGCCTCGCTTTCACTATTTAACTTACTGTTTTTATTAAAAAAGATGTATTTTTCACCAAGAAATATCTAATGATATCAACAAGTTAAACAAAAACGGATTTTTGACTGTCCTATTGAAATCATTGGATTTTTTGTTGAACATTTGCGCATCATAAATTGATTTCGGATTTACCTCACCCAAAAAAGCGGGAAACTTCAGTATTATGAATAAGTATAAGTAAAAAAAAACCACTTGCAAATATTAATTACATACAGGGGCCGGAACACGATTTTGCCTCTATTACCCAACACATGGAAAATTACTTGACCTTTGGCTTCCGGCGGTGCTAAAAATTTTAGTGTATATTGAATGGGAGTATCGTTTCAATCCAATTGAAAATCTTGATAATCTGTGTCCAACAAGGGAAGTTTTTATAGTGTCAGGGATATGTTGCAAATTCTTCTACAGTTCGCGGTCCTTATTGCTGCCATTTATGTCGGCCTTAGCGCCTTTCTGTTTTTTGCTCAATCACGCCTCATCTATTCCCCCACCAGTGAGATAGTCGCAACACCGGATCAAATCGGTTTATCATACAAATCTGTTTCTTTTAAAGCCCCTGATGGAATAAGGCTCTCAGGCTGGTTTATCCCGGCTGAATCGCCGGGAGGCGTGGTCATATTTTGCCATGGCAACGCAGGCAATATCTCCCATCGTCTTGAATCCATAGATATATTTCATGGCCTTCGGCTCAGCACCTTTATCTTTGACTATCGGGGGTATGGGGCAAGTGAAGGCACTCCTTCGGAAGAGGGCAGCTATCTTGATGCAAAAGGGGCCTGGAACTATTTAATTGAACATGAGGGATTAGATCCGTTTGATATTATTCTTTTCGGCCGATCGCTTGGAGGCGCGGTGGCCTCATGCTTAGCCAGGGAACATACGCCAAAGGCCCTTATTATTGAATCTGCTTTTACCTCCGTTTCGGATCTTGCCGGAGAGCTGTATTTGTTTTTGCCCACAAAATTGCTTTGTAGATACAAGTATGATACTTTGGCTGCCATCAGGGAAGTTCACTGCCCGGTTCTCATAGTCCACAGTCAAGAAGACAGGATCGTTCCTTTCAGGCATGCGCGCAAACTATTCGATGCAGCTAATGACCCCAAGGTCTTTCTTGAAATTTCAGGAAGTCACAATGAAGGGTTTATCACATCGAGCAGTGTTTATCTGAACGGTCTAAAGAGCTTTCTTGATCGGGTTGATAGAAATATATTTTAGTCTTTACGGTATTAATAATGAGACGGACGCTCCCGTACTTACTCCTTGTATGTTTAATATTTTCGGGATGCGCTGCTAAAGAGTCGAGCCGTATGGAAGTCACGGCATATTGCGGATGTGGCAAGTGTTGCGGCTGGGAACGTGGAAGATGGAGATATCTGAAGTTGGATTTCTGGAACCGCTATGTGACTTCAGGAAGGAACAAAGGCCGGCACTACTCCGGCCTCACTGCCAGCGGCACAAAACCCCATCAGCCACGCCCCGGACTCATATCAATAGACAGTATTGTACACCCTTGGATGGTACCCGTTAGACTGATCTTTTTCCCATGGTTCCTTATGCCTCGGGATGGGACCATTGCGGCTGATACCAGGTATTATGTCTTTGGCACCCGGATGCATATCCCCGGTTACGGATGGGGTGTTGTGGAAGACCGGGGATCTGCAATTAAGGGACCTGGCCGAATCGACATTTACTTCAACTCCCACCAAGACGCCCTTGACTGGGGTCGGAAAAGAGTGGAAGTGCAAATAGAAAGATAAAAGATTTGATGAAAAAGATATCTATTAAAAACAGAGAGTTGTCCCATGATTTTGATCGATACTATGTAGGTATTGATGCCGGGTCCGTCAGCCTTAATTGTATTGTCATCAATGATAAGAAGGAGATTGCCTATGAATCTCCTTACATGCGTCATCTTGGTAAAGTAGAGGAAGGGATTTTGTCCCTTGTTCAGGATCTGTATGAAAGATTCGACCAGCAGAAAATCCAGTCCATTTGCTTTACCGGGAACCATGGGAAAAAGCTTGCTGAGGAATTGGGGGCCTTTTATGAATTCGAGACCATCAGCCAGGTCTTGGGTGCTATTTATATAAGACCTGATGTCAAGACAATCATCAGTATGGGGGGACAGGAAACGGCCCTGTTACAGGTCAATCACTACCAAGGTGGCTGGGAATTGGAATACTTTAATACCAATGGTCCCTGTGCATCAGGCACCGGATCCTTTATCGATCAGCAGGCCCATAGATTGGCCACTGCACTTTATACCAGTAAAACGGATTTTATTCCGGATGACATCGACAAGATATTGGCTGATTTTATAGACCTCGGCATGAAGAGCCGGAGGCCCGCCAATGTGGCGTGCCGCTGCACCGTTTTCACAAAGTCCGACATGATTCACCTTCAGAATAAGGGGGAGAGGCTGGAGGATATTATCTATGGTCTCCATGTTGGAAACGCCAGAAACTATATGAGTACTATCGTTTCCGACCGTGTACTTGAAGAACCGATCCTTTTTATTGGCGGGCTCTCGTTGAACGATCTCCAGGTCAAGGCCTTCAGGGAATATTTCGCCGGACTGATTGTACCTCCTTATAACACTTCTATAGGCGCACTGGGAGTCGCTTTAGGTGCCCTGGAATCCGATATTAAAGGCCGTGTGGATCTGGGTGCGCTAAAAGCCACTGGATTTAAGCACGAGGTTTCCGTGCCCGTAGCGCCCAGGTTGGAACTGAAACAAACCGCCTTCCCAGAGACCAACGAGGTCCAAAAAATGTCCTTGCGAAAAAGGACAAGGGTATATCTCGGTATCGATGTGGGATCCACGACTACTAAATACGCCCTCATAGACGAAAACCGTGAGATTATACACAAGGCTTATGTGCCCACTCAGGGCAAGCCCATAAAGGTCACACAAGGGCTTCTCATGTGTATCCGCGACGAAGTCGGGGAAAAGATTAAAATCGTAGGGACGGCCACGACAGGCTCAGGCAGAAACGTGGTAGGTGATTTTCTTAATGCAGACCTTGTTATCGACGAGATAACGGCCCATGCCAGAGGTGCAACAGAAATATGCCCGGAGGTGGATACTATTTTTGAGATTGGCGGGCAAGACTCCAAGTATATATCGATTTCAAATACCTATCCTGTTGATTTTGACATGAATAAAGTGTGCGCCGCCGGTACCGGCAGTTTTCTGCATGAGCTGGCCAATAAATACGGGATAAATATTGTAGGTGAATTTCAGGAAATTGCGCTTTCATCAGAAAGGCCCGTTAAGCTTGCTGAGAGATGCACGGTTTTCATGGAGTCAGATCTCGTATCTTATCATCAGAAGGGAGTTGAAAAAAGAGACCTGATAGCAGGATTATGTTATGCCATTGTATATAACTACTTGAACCGGGTAGTGGGGAAAAGAAAGATAGGAAAGAGAATAATGTTTTTAGGTGGTCCTTCCTTGAATAAGGGGGTTGTCGCCGCCTTTGAAAACGTCCTGGGACGGGCTCTCCTGGTCCCCAGGAATAGAGAGGTCCTGGGGGCCTATGGTGCTGCTGTAAGTGTGCAGGAAAAAATGCTCCTTGACGGAAAAAGCGATACCACCTTCAGAGGCTTGGACAGCGCCATAAAAGACCGGATGGAGTATACGGAAAAGATATGCCGTGCAGATCCCAAATGCCATAACAGATGCAAGCTTAAAATTTATAATTTTGACGGTCGTCGCAGTATCTGGGGCGGGGAGTGCGGCCGCTATGAATTGACAAAAATTAAAGGGCCCGGGAAAGAGAACTTCTTTGAACTGAGGCGGGAAGTCTGGCAGGCATATATGGCAGGGGTTTACGCGGATTTGCCGGATGAACCCCTGATGGAACTCGACAATCGGCCAACCATAGGCATGCAGAGGGCACTTTACGGCCACCAGCTGGGTATTATGTGGGCGCATTTCTTTGACCGGCTGGGATTCCGGCTGGTCCTGAGCCCGGCTACCAATGCACAGATTTCAAAGGCCGGTATAGAGGCGGTGATGGCCGAGACCTGCTACCCGGTGAAGGTCTCTCACGGCCATATAAAATGGCTGGCAGGAAAGACTAAACTCCTTTTTCTCCCAAGCATAATAAACATGCCTACGCCAGACCCCTCGGAAACAGGTTATTATTGTCCCATGGTCCAGAGCAATTCCTATATGGTCAGAATGGCTTTAGGGCTTGACCAATCATCTGTTTTGAGCCCTGTAATTCACCTCAATTATGATCCTGGGCTCCTGGCACTGGAGATCTCAGAGCAGATGGCGCCGAAACTCGGCGTGAGTAAGGCGAGAATAAAAGAGGCCTTTTATTATGCCATGGATAGACACAATCAGTTTGTCGCAGAACTCTATGAAAAGGGTAAAGAAATCCTTGAAAATCAGCGTGCCGATGAACCGATCGTGGTAGTAACCGGTCGCCCTTATAATCTCTACGATGAAAGACTGAATTTGAGACTCGGGCAAAATTTGAGCAAGATAGGAGTGGCCGCCCTGCCCATGGATTTTATAGATGTATCTGGAGTTGATCTCTCAGACTTCCCCTCCATGTATTGGGGATTCGGCTCCCAGGTCTTGAGGACGGTCAGGTTTATAAAGAGCCACCAAAACTATTTTGGTCTGCATTTGACCAACTACGGATGCGGTCCGGATTCTTTTATAGAGCATTTTTATAAGTATATAATGGGAGATAAGGCCTGTCTGATATTGGAGCTTGACGAACACAGTGCGGTAGCCGGTATCATGACCAGGCTGGAGGCCTATAAAAACGTAATAGAGAACACTATGCAGAAATCAAGTTCAGATCTGGATCTTGATTTAAAAATGGCGAATTAGAGGGAAATGGAACCGGGGAAAATAATAGACTTTCAGTCTCTTACAGAAAACGTGGGGCGTTTTGACCTCAGGGATAAAGTATTCCTGATCCCTCAAATGCACCGGATAGGGGTACATCTCGTAGCGGCAGCATTCCGGGGGTTCGGCATTAACGCACGTGTAATGGATACGTGTAAAGGCCTTGATCTCGGGAAAGAATATACTTCCGGCAAAGAATGCTATCCCTGCCAGATCACTACAGGAGATATACTTTATTTTCTAGAAAAAGAAAGAGAGAGACTTGGCCGGAAATTTAATTCGGGAAATTACGTGTTTTTTATGCCGGAATCGGGTGGGCCATGCCGTTTCGGCATGTACAACAAATACCAGAGAATTATACTGGATTCCTTTCCTGATTTAAGGGGAGTAAAAATCGGCTCTCTTACTTCCAGGGATGGATATTCACTGGAGGGCATAATCGAGAAAGGGCAGGCAAGGGATTTAAGAAAGGCCGGATATTTTTCTATTTTGTTATCTGACATTCTTGACAGGTTGCTGTGGAAAATAAGGCCTTATGAAAAGAGACCAGGCATGGCGGATGAATTTATCGAAAAGGCCATGCATATTATGGAAGACTCTCTTGAAAAATACGGGGCCAGAAAAGACTTTGATAAAATACTTGATAAACTAGAAGAAATAATAAATGAGGGAAAGAAAATAATTGATCCGGAAGTGCCCTCCAAGCCCCTTATCGGGATAGTGGGGGAAATCTACGTAAGGACCCACGTCCAGGCAAATCAGGATCTTATCAGGCTTTTGGAAAAATACGGGGCCGAGGTAGTAAATGCCTCTGTTGCTGAATGGATTAATTACACAGCCTATGACAGGTTCAGAGAGGCCAAGGCAGGATTTCGGTTTGGCCTGAAACAGCTCCGCCCGGGCCCCATGAAGTATTATTTAAAAAGGATCGTGGGCTTCGGCGGCGACCTTTTCTATCAGGAATTTAGACAGAACCAGACCTATAATAGAGTGAGATCGCTGATCGACATTGCTAAAGACCATAAGCTGGCATGTCTGGATAATATCCTTAAAGAAAAGGACCTGTTCTGTTTTGATGTAGGCACTGAGGCCTGTTTAAGCATCGCCGGAACCGTGGAATATGCCAGGGAAGGATATAACGGCGTAGTAAATGTCTATCCTTTTACCTGCATGCCCAGTACAATTACCACGGCAATTGCGAAACCTCTTATGAACAAACTGAGGATGCCGTATCTTGATGCGCCCTACGACTCAAGCTTTCAGCCTGGAAGGGAGGCCGCCGTCAGGACCTTTATGTACCAAGCATATCAACATTTCGAACGAAACGGCAGAAAGAGCAGGTCCAGCTCTTCCCTGCTCCTTGAACCGCCTATCTGAGGATATTATTGTTCTCTATATCCACAGGAACCATCACAGGCGCCTTTTGTCAAAGTTGCAAAGGGTGACTTATTGCCGCCACTATTGCTCTATGCAATTCTCCCGCACCGGGAGTTATTTAGACACCTCTCAACAACCTGGCTCCCCTGGATGACCACAGCAGTTCTGTCTTTTGACTATCTTGATTAGATTGTTGCGAAAGACCCGATACAGCTTCCTGTAAAGTGGCATAGGTGTTGACATATTGGTGAAGAAAGCCTTCATATTAGGCATTTTTTATCGTCTCCCTGCTTCAAACTGATAAGAAGTTACCAACGGCGTTTACCTGTTGGTAACTTTTGTGTCGATAACATACACTGCTTTTGCCATAAGACAAGTAATTTTTTATGTAGGCACAGAGGTATTGATATGATATTTGAGTAAAACTTGTGAAAGGAAGATACAGCAAACAGTCACTGTTTTTTATTGACATTATTAAATGATTGAGTCACATTAGCCGACGCAGAAAAAGAGATCAGATCTGGTCATTTCATCATATATCTGAAATGGCTGTTGCACTAAGGAGCAGTCCCTGCCGGACGGTCAAAACCAAGACACTGACCAATTTTTGTCTTTAAGACCATGTCTCATATATCGGATTGATTAAAATCAACTGTTTTTTATCATTTCGGGCTGGATCCGGCATCTAGAAAGGTCCAGGGAATCTTAATCTATGGATTCTGGCTCTATAAATGAAAGCACAGTTTGCTTTACAATAACGTAAAAA
>DQXT01000001.1 GCA_011042225.1 Deltaproteobacteria bacterium
CTCTCCTGTGCCACTAAAGGCCTTTCCTCGGTCTCTAACTGGCTGAGTTTTTGAAATCCCAGATTTTGAGGATCTATGTTAAGACGGAGTTTCTCCGGATTCAGCGGTACGATGGTAGTCATTTTCACCTTCTCTTACGATCTAAATGCTCATAGGCAAGGTCAGTTGCAATCCTGCCCCTGGAGGTCCTGTGCAAATAGCCTCTTTGTATTAAAAAGGGCTCATAGACATCTTCCAGTGTACCCTTTTCTTCTCCTACGGATGTGGCAAGCGTGTCAAGCCCTACCGGACCACCACTGAATTTGTCTATGATGGCAGCTAGAATTTCACGGTCCATTCGATCAAGACCCTGATGGTCGACTTCCAGCAGGCGCAGTGCCTTGTCCGCTATCTGACTGGATATGGTTCCGCTGGCCCTGACTTCTGCATAGTCCCGGACCCTCCTTAAGAGCCTGTTTGCTATTCTGGGAGTACCTCTTGACCTCTTTGCGATTTCAAGGGCACCTTGCCGGTCGATTTCAATTACCATGAGCCTGGCAGACCGATGAACAATTTCACATAACTCTTCATCTTTATAAAAGTCTACCCTTAGTACCACGCCGAAACGATCCCTGAGAGGCGGCGAGAGCAGCCCGGCCCTTGTAGTTGCCCCGACCAGGGTGAAACGCGGAATATCGATCTTGATCGTCCTTGCACTCGGGCCCTGACCGATTATTAGATCAAGATGAAAGTCTTCCATTGCAGGGTAAAGTATTTCTTCCACTACGGGACTCAGTCGATGAACTTCATCAATAAAAAGTACGTCTCCCTGCTGTAAATTGGTCAATATGGCGGCCAGGTCTCCCGGTCTTTCTATTACGGGGCCGGAGGTAGATCTAAAGCTCACACCGAGTTCTGCTGCAATTATGTGGGCAAGAGTGGTTTTGCCCAGGCCGGGCTGCCCGTGAATCAATACATGGTCAAGGGCCTCGCCTCTTTTCCTTGCTGCGGTAATAAAGACTTCGAGGCTGGTTTTGACCTCCTGCTGACCTATGTACTCAAAAAGAGACTTAGGCCTTATTCCGGACTCGAAAGATTTATCTTCCTGCAACGGATCAGGGCTTAGATTTGCGTCGCCCGATATGTTTGCGATATCTTCTGCTGTCATAGCCGTTTTGCTCGAGTTTTTGCCAGAATTTGCAGTGCCTTTTTGACCACATCTTCAATTTCCGCACTTTCTTTTGCAGAGGCAAAGGCCTTGGCAAGCGCCGCCCTTGTTTCAGATGAACCATAACCAAGATGTGTGAGTGCTGAAAGTGCGTCATCCCAGAGTTCCCCTCTGTCCGATTGTTCAATATGCGAAGACCCCCCCGTGGCCCAGCGTCTCTTTGTTAATATGGCCTTGGCCTTTTCCTTTAGATCAATACAGAGCCTCGCCGCGGTCTTTTCGCCTATACCCTGGATGGCCCGGAGTCTTTTCTTCTCTTCCCCGGCCAGTATCTGCAGGAGTTCTTCAGCGGATATCATCGACAGGATATTTAGTGCCATCCTGGGACCTACACCTGAAACCTCCAGCAACAGCCTGAACATATCCCTGCCTTCCATTGTTTCAAATCCATAAAGTAAAAGCGTATCATCCTTCCATATAAGATGGGTAAAGACTGTCAGCTCATCGCCGGACTGGGGTAAATTGGCCATGGATGAAGACGGCATACGAATTTCATAGCCAACCCCATTTACATCAACTATAACACCCTGGTCCCATTGTCCCTGTTTTTCGCCCCTGATATAGGTGATCATCAGCCTTTCCTTTCTGCGGGATCGGTTATTGGCAGCCTGCGCGAAGAGTGGGCATGGCAAATGGCCACGGCAAGTGCGTCCGCAGCATCCTGAGCGGGATTTTGGGATAAGTTGAGAAGTAACCTTATCATGTGTTGCACCTGGGTCTTTTCTGCTCTGCCATATCCAACCACTGCCTGTTTAACCGTCATGGGTGAGTACTCGAATATAGGGAGACCTCCGTGGACCGCAGCCAGGATTACGGCCCCCCTGGCATGACCAAGTAGCAAGGCGGCCCTCGCGTTAACTGAATGAAAGACCCCTTCTACTGCCGAGACTGTCGGATTATGTCTGTCTATTACTTCCTTTAGACCTGAATAGATTTTTTCAAGCCGCTCTGAAAAGGGGAGTTTGGTGCGCGGACGGATGATTCCTGCATTTACGAAATGGAGCTTGTTTCCATTACATGACACAATCCCGTATCCAGTAGCCCGCGATCCGGGGTCAATACCAAGGATGACCTCCATCGGCATCCCTAACCGACCTTTTTAAGGATTTCATCAGGGATATCGAAGTTGGCGTAAACGTTCTGTACATCGCTGTTTTCTTCCAGATCCTCCATCAGTATCAGGAGCTGGCCTGCCTGCTTTTCATCCTCTATAGTGATCGTATTGCAGGGCAACATGGTAATTTCAGCGGTTGCTAAAGGAATTTTGCCGGCCTCCAGAGCGGACTTTAGGTCTTCAAATAATTCCGGAGCAGTGTATAACTCCCATCCGTATTCCTGCTCTTTTATGTCTTCGGCATTTGTTTCAAGGGCTATGGTCATAAGCGTTTCTTCATCTGCCTTGTCTTTTTCAACCAGTATGAGTCCTTTTTTCTCGAATATCCAGGCCACGCTTCCGGGTTCTCCAAGGCTGCCGCCCCTCTTAGCAAAGATATGTCGCACATCCGCCACAGTGCGCTGCCGGTTGTCTGAAATGGTTTCAACCAGTATTGCTGCTCCTCCCGGGCCATAACCCTCATATGTGACTTCCTCGTCATTTGCTCCATCAAGTTCGCCGGTGCCCTTCTTTATTGCCCGCTCTATATTGTCCTTGGGCATATTTTCTGCTTTTGCAGCCGCTATCGCAGTCCTGAGCCTGGGGTTGGCTGCAAGATCTCCACCACCTATACGGGCAGCTACCGTCACTTCCTTTATGATCCTGGAGAAGGCTTTACCCCGTTTGGCGTCCTGTGCCGCCTTTTTATGTTTTATTGTGCTCCATTTTGAATGACCGGACATAACATCTCCATTTGTTTGATTTTTTCAATATACTATAAAACTCAAGATTTTTCTAAAGGACAAGTCATTAAATACGTTTGAAGAAACTGCTTAGGTCCTTATTGAGAAACTGCTCTATCTTTCCAAGGTAGCGGCTATGCGCAATCAATATCTGTCTCCTTGCCTGCTCTTCTATTAGTTTGTGTATCCGGTGTCTGACCCTGTTCCAAAGGTTCTTTTTGTAGGCAG
This sequence comes from Deltaproteobacteria bacterium, assembly GCA_011042225.1. GTDB lineage: Bacteria > Desulfobacterota > Dissulfuribacteria > Dissulfuribacterales > UBA3076 > UBA3076. The sequence goes on from DQXT01000001.1 coordinate 3,272, forward strand.
TCTCAAGCGGTATCAAATTATCCAGGTCTTTTAAGGTCGCTTTTGTAAATTTAGGTAAAAGTAAACGTTGGACATACAGTGAAGCCAAAGCTGCGACCAGCAAGGCCCATATAATCGGCCAAAGGAAATGTTCGAAACCCAGGTTCCCCGCCAGCAGGGCACCTGCAAGAGGGGTATCGGGATAACCGGTCAAGAGTTTCATAATCAGATCTCCAAAGAAAAAGGCCAGTATGGCAAGCATACCCCAGTTGCGGAGGACACCTTTGATTTTATGAATGAATCGTTTCTGGAAAGCGACCATGCCCTCTATTTCCAGACTAAGTTCCCTGACAACTCGATCCACTTCCTGGAGTATGTGATTTAATCTCATCTTTGGTGCTGAACTTATGGCCTGTTTAAGTTCTTCCCGTTCATTCATCCATGTTTCAAATCCGCTGGGGAGAACCTTGCCTTCCTTGGGCGCAAAAGTGAGATATATTCTTGGCATATCCTTTCTGCCCGTCATCTGTGAAAGGTTCCAGCACAGGGTGCCATAAGACCTCAAAAGGTCGGATATGCTCTCGCATTCATCAATTCTATTCAGTACATAAATGACCCTGTCTTCTCCGGTAGAGCCAGGCAGAGTGCTCCTAATGGCTTGATAAGTTTCCTTTATTGTTCCTGCCTTATGGGGATCGAACATCAAGATAATGAGGTCTGCCAACTTTGCCAGCTCTCCCACTACACCCAGGTAGTCATATCCGCGATCCTTTTCAGTAACCGAATCCAGCATTCCCGGCGTATCTATGATGGCACAATTTTGGAGTATAGGGGCATCTACTCTTTTTAAGCGCATATGGGACAGGAGGCTCTCACCAAAGTGTCTCAGAGAAGAAAAAGGGAGACGCTCATCACTTACTAATGTGCTGCCGGGCACTTCTTCCTCCGCTTCACTGGACTCCGGTGCGGCCAGGACTGTAAAGCTGTCATCAGTAGGCGCCTGACCCGTACGCTGGATCTCGCCTCCAAGGATTTCGTTGATAAGTGTCGATTTTCCTGATGAGTAGTTGCCTATTATAAGGACCACCGGCTTCCATTTAAAGGGAGTAAGAAGGTCCTTTATGTCCAGTCCATAACGTTCAAAAAGCGGACTCATTTTGCTGCGCAGTACTTGTTCGAGCTCTTTTGTCAAAGTCTCAGCGGCCTTTTCCATATATACTCCTTAGAGGCGCCTGCATTCCTCATGCGAGGGCGATTCTATAGTCATAGAAGTTACATAATGTGCCCGGGCATGAGTTGAATAATTAACACATATCAAGTTGGCTGAGCTATAAGGCCCTAACCTATCAAATAAACAGCATATCACCAATATTGTCGTTTAAAAGTCTTTAAGATCTGCCCAAAATGTAGTCCATCAATTGGTCTGATGCTACAGGTTTTGAGATAATTATTTTTAAATGAGCTGTTTGTATAGCTCAAAAATATGTTTATCGGATTAGACTGCTATTGGTATGGATATCAAAGGAGGATTTTAGACTAATAGAAATATTCAGACATACAAATTAATGATAGGACATAATTATATGGTTAAGTTTCTGATTTGCTGCGAAAATACTTTTGGAATCAGCTATAGGCGAAGCTGGACCTTCAGGCATTACGTCCTGCCCGCATGACTTTTTCTTGTGTCTGTTTGTGCACGTCGGGAAAACGGAGCCGGCAAACAAAACAGCAAATTTTTATGTCCGGACTTGGATGTGTCAGGCCTTTCCGCAGCAGGAACCCGGTCCTGAACAGTTTGGAGCCTCTCCAGGGGTTAACCCGCAACAGGCCGTATCCTTCGGGCCGGGAAATTTTGAGATACGTGAGCCGTTAAAGGATGAACTCGGTGACATCAATTTTGTTAGATCCCCAGATCCACAGGATGGACACTTTATCTCAGATTGATTAGGAAATACCAAAATTTCGCTAATGTTTCCACATGCCTTGCACAAGTATTCATAGATCGGCATAGCACTTACCTGTTACTTAAATCTAAGTTGAGCGATTAGCTGTTAGCCATTAGCGTTTAGCTTTGAAAAATCAAGGCATTACGTTAATTAGAAATAGTACCCAACGGGTTCACCCTATTGAATCCCCAAAGGGGGCAGCGAAGCTGCATTCAACAAGGTGAAAGTTTGTAATAGCAAAACATCCTGTAATCATATAACTAATAGCTAACCGCTAAAGGCTAATCGCTCAATTCAAGTTAAAGAAATTATGAATTTTGAAACATGATTCGCCTCAAACTATCCGATCCGGTTGGATTTTTTTGAGCGGAATCATGTTTCAGCCTTTTGCAGTGTAATCAATGAGGAAACCTGGAATTCGGCCTTTTTACTTTTGTCACGTTCCCCCAGTTTCAGGTTTCAAGCCGTGAACGGCTGCCTTTAATGTCGGCACTGATGTCCTTCCTCGCCATGCCCTTGACATGTGGGGCCTGTTATACCTTTAAGGCGGTTGGCAAGTAAGTCCTCTATCAACCGCGCCGGGTCTGGTGTGGTGACACCTGCAATGACCTGTATCCCGGCCGATGCTATCAATTCAACGGCCCTGCCTCCAATTCCTGAGCATATCAGATGCGTGACTTCCAGTTCGTGAAGCCATCGCGGCAGTGAGCCCGGTTCATGGGGTGGAGGTACAAGCAGTTGTGTCTTGCTAACGCTGCCGCCTTCTACATCAATTATAGCGAACTGGGACGCATGGCCGAAATGGCTGCTCAGCATCCCGTTTTCAATCGGTATTGCGATTTTCATTTATTCGATCCCTCTTTCTTTTCCTTATTTTTATCAGCCAGTGCCTGCGTGACATTGATTACGTTTCTTCCAATTTTTTGAAAGGCATCTGCCGTATGGCTGTTGGGATATGAAGCAGTAATCGGATGTCCGGCATCTCCTGTGGTTACGACCCTCGGATCAACAGGAATGCGTCCGAGAAATGGAATGTCCAACTCTTTTGCCAGTTTTTCTCCACCGCCTTTTTTAAAAATGTCTATGGCCTTGCCGCAATGTGGACAGATCATTCCGCTCATGTTTTCTACAATGCCCAAGATAGGCATGTTGATTTGTCTACAGAAGCTTATGGATTTTCTGACATCCAGAAGTGATACTTCCTGAGGCGTAGTTACTACTATTGCATAGGCGTCAGGTATGGTCTGAGCTACAGTCATTGGCTCGTCGCCCGTACCTGGCGGTGCGTCAATTATCAGATAATCGAGTTTTCCCCACTCTATTTCATAAATAAATTGCCTTATAGCAGATGTCTTAAGGGGCCCGCGCCATATTACCGCCGAGTCTTTTTTGGGCAAAAGGGGTTCTATAGACATAAACTTCAGATTGGGTGAATAGTAAACAGCTCCGACCGTGCCATCCGGCCGCTGCTCCAGCTCTCCTTTTTCCACACCCAACATTTTGGGCACATTAGGCCCGTGCAGGTCTACATCCAAGAGGCCGACATAATAGTTCTCAAGGGAAAGCCCGATTGCCAGGTTTATGGATACAGTGCTTTTCCCCACACCGCCCTTGCCGCTCATTACCATGATTTTGTTGTCTATATCCCTTAGTTTTTTCTTAATCCTTTCGTCCTGCTCTTCAAGAACCGGATTTGTCTTAGGATTTGCTGGTTTTTCCTTCAATCGTTTATTCTCCCTATAAGTAGTTTACACTTTGTTGATCTTGTATTTTGGCAGTGAAATTTGAAACTCGAAATTTGAAATTGGGAAAAACACAAAGATGTAGATGCGTTA
>DQXT01000117.1 GCA_011042225.1 Deltaproteobacteria bacterium
ATATTGTTTTCATTGGTGGCAAGCACCAGTTTTTCTATATTAGGCTTAATAAGCTGTTTTGCTATATAGCCTGCGAAGATATCCCCAAAATTTCCGGTTGGTACGGAGAAGTTTATTGGTTTATCTCCTGTTTGCTCTTTTACCTTCAGTACAGCGTAGACGTAATATACAACCTGGGCAAGAACCCTGGCCCAATTGATGGAATTGATGGAACCCAGACTATATTGGGCCTTGAAGTCAAGTTGATTAAATATGGCCTTAACTATGGCCTGGCAGTCATCAAAGGTGCCTTTCAGCGCAATATTAAAGACGTTTTTCTCTGGCACAGTGGTCATTTGAAGTGCCTGCACTTTACTTACGCGTCCTTTGGGATGGAGTATAAAGATGTTAATATTATCCTTTCCTCTGACCCCATAGATAGCGGCACTGCCTGTATCTCCGGAAGTAGCGCCCAGGATGTTCATTTTCTCACCTGATTCCTTAAGAAGATGAGAAAAGAGGTTTCCCAGGACCTGCAAGGCAATGTCCTTAAAGGCCAGAGTAGGCCCGTGAAAGAGCTCCAGGACATAGTGTTTACCAACTTTAACGACAGGGGTGACTTCAGGCGTATCGAATTTGATATAGGCGTCGTTAATGAGTGCCCCAAGTTCTTTGCTTGAAAGATCATCAACAAAGAGATCCATGACCTCCAGGGCAAGCTCCGGATAACTCAGGTCTTTCCATACATCAAGAGTGGCGGAATCTACGGATGGAAGGGAATCCGGCAATAGCAATCCTCCGTCTGCAGCAAGCCCCATCATTACGGCTTCTTTAAAGGATATGGGATCAATACCTCCGCGGGTGCTTATGTATTTCATAATTTATTCGTGCTTTTGATGTATGTGCCCGTGTCTCTGCTGACGGCCATGGGCTTCAGGGTCCTCAATAGGACCTCCGGCCATGTCCATAGCGTGCTGCAACTCTTCATTAACCTTTTCCGTAGCGCCTATCGCCTTTTTAAGTGCCTCTTTTACGTGTATGTTATCCGAAATTTCGCATAGGCTGGCCCACCTATCAATTTCTGCTATGTGTTCATGGTTATGTGCGATCCAATGGGGCAGCAGGATGCGCAATTTTTCCATATCGGTCATCTTAATTCAGGCTCCTCAATATTATTTAATTGGAAATTCTGTTTTTCGTAGATATTTATAAATCATTATCAAACGACTATTAATTGAAATGATATTATTCTGTAATCTCCAATATGATCCTGTTTTTTAACAGGTCAATGCTGGTAATACGGGCTGGAATTATTTTAGGATCATCAAATAATCCCTGTATTTTAATCCCCTCAGAACAGCTCTCTACAAGGATGGCATCACGCAATATCTCTTCTTCCGTATCGCCCTTTTTCAGATAGATTGTAGATTGGCACATGTTTACCCCTTTTGTTGAATTGAGTTTGAAGTGCACCAAAGTAAGGTAATTAAAATTTTAGTTCACTAATTTACGAATTGAAATAATTAAATTCTCTTTAAGCCATTAATCCCTAAGCTACCTGAACAATGGGATTTGAGGAAGGTCGTTCGCTTCACATTCCAATTCAGTCATTTCTGCCAGAGATGGCAGGTCTGACAAATCCTTTAATTCAAATATTTCTAGAAACTGCCGGGTAGTGCCATAAAGTAACGGACGGCCGGGAAGGGGCTTTCTGCCGACAATTCTGATGATCTTTCTGTTGAGTAAAAAATTCAGGGTACCACTGGCGTCCACCCCTCTGATGGTTTCAATATCAGCCCTTGTTACAGGCTGTCTGTAAGCCACAACGGCAAGCGTCTCAAGGGCTGCTCTGCTGAGTCTGGCCGGACTTGACCTCTTAAGCCTGAGCAACCAGTTTCGCAAATCCTTGCGGGTCTGAAGACGAAATCCGCCAGCTACTTCCTTGAGTTCAAAGCCTCTTTTTTCGTCGCGGTATTCTCTCTGGAGGATTTTCAATGTTGTGATTATAGCTCCCCGGTCATATTCAGGCAGAAGTTGTCCGAATTTTTTCAAACCAATAGGCCTGTCTGCTACCAACAACATGGCCTCAAGAATAGATTTTAGACTGTGCTTGCTGGCTGGCATAAAGTAGTCTGGTGAAAAGGTGTCTTGAGGCAATTACTTTTCTTCTATTACGGTTTTATTTTCAGACGTTTAAAAAAAAGTTTAACTTTCTCCCATAATAATTAAAAGGTCTTTGGTTTATTTAAATAGCTGAAACTCTACCTTTTCATAGTTCTATGGCATGAGCCTTTACAACACCGTCCTGCTGAAGGAGACAGGCGAGGACATCAGGTCCTACAGAATCATCTGTGGTCAAAAGTATAACATTCCTGTGGTGGTCCGGATCCTGTCCTACCTGCATCTGATCTATATTAATATTCGCTTCACCCAGGGCGATTCCGATTCGACCGATTACCCCTGGACGATCTTCATTATAAATGAGCAACATATGTCCACGCGGCACAGCCTCCAGACAGAAATTATTTATTTTGACAAGACGGGGTTCTTTTTTGCCGAATATGGTTCCTGCCAAGGTATTGGTTCCATCGGCCGTCTTCACTGTGACAGTGAGGAGACTTGTAAAGTCCTCAGATGTCTTGCTCTTGGATTCCGTAACTTTTATACCTCTCTCTTCAGCAAGTATAGGGGCGTTCACAAAATTTACTTCTTCCCTAAGTATCGGGAAAAGAAGGCCTTTGATTACTGATATGGTAACCGGTTTAGTGTCGAGCTCTGCTATATCACCCTGATAAGAAATGGTTATCTCATCCACAGGCGCGGTAGTAAGCTGGGCATGGAAGGCACCCATTTTGTCAGCAAGATTGAGGACAGGGGCGATCTGAGCCAGTGTCTCTTCACTTACTGACGGCATGTTTACTGCATTTCTTACCTCATTCTTTGTGAGATAATCTGAAATCTGTTTGGCAACAGCCACGGAAACGTTTTTCTGGGCCTCTCTGGTTGAGGCCCCAAGATGGGGGGTACAGATAAAATTATCTAAGGAGAATAGAGGGTTTTCCTTGTCTGCAGGTTCTGTTTCGAACACATCCAGGGCAGCAGCGGCTACCTTCCCTGACTTCATGGCATGGAATAAATCGTGTTCGTTGATTATCCCGCCACGGGCACAGTTGAGCACCATGACCCCATCCTTCATCTTATTAAAAAGCTCTGCATTAACAGATCTCTTTGTCTCTGCGGTCAAGGGTGTATGTATGGATATGTAGTCAGCCTTTGCAAGGACACTATCAAGGTCAGTCAACTCCACACCAAGTTTTTCGGCCATTTCCGGACGTATATGGGGGTCAAATGCCACAACCTCCATTTTAAGACCCTGAGCTAGCTGTGAAACGATACTACCGATCCTGCCAATACCTATAATTCCAAGGGTCTTCCCAGCCACTTCTTGGCCTGAAAAGCGCTTTTTCTCCCACTTGCCCGACTTCATTGAGGCGGTTGCCTGGGGAATGTGACGTGAGAGTGCCATTATCATGGCTATACTGTGTTCCGCAGCGGAGTTGGTATTTCCCCCAGGAGTATTCATAACAACAATACCTTGCTTGTTACAGGCTGCAATGTCTACATTATCAAGTCCTGTGCCGGCCCTTCCCACAACCTTAAGCCTTTTGGCGGCGTCTATTACTTTCTGGGTTACCTTGGTATTGCTTCGAATCACCAGTCCATCTACATCCTTAATTATCTCCAGGAGTTCCTCCGGTGAGAGTCCCGGAAGCTCCTCTACTTCCAGACCGGCTGCCTTAAAAATTTCGACTCCCTCCCTTGAAATGGGGTCAGCTATTAGGACCTTCATGTATTATTCCTTTTCCTTTCAAAAAATAAAATCCGTACTTGTTTTTATTACTGTCTTAGAGGCGGAAAGCCAAAATCATCAACCGTTTTGAGCAAAGTACTTCTCAGCAGCCGCCACACCCTTGCCGAATTCTACAGGATAGCCGAGTTGATTAAGCGCCCTCTCTACCGCAGCCAATGCTATGATCATGTCCCATTCATCCAGATGCCCCATATGGGAAATGCGAAAGATCCTGCCCTTGGCCTGGGCCTGGCCACCTGCGATGGTTATTCCATACTTCTCTCTAAGAATTTTTACTATGTTCTGGCCATCTATTCCCTCCGGGGACTTAATAACTGTTATGGCCTCGGACGGGGCCATGGAGAATAATTCGAGTCCCATGGCAGTCACTCCTGTTTTAGTCCCTTCAGAAAGTCGCCTGTGGTGGGCAAAAATGGACGGAAGTCCTGTGGTCCTAATACTGCGTAGCACCTCTGCAAGACCGATTATGAGAGAGACCGCCGGGGTAAAGGCGGTGGTCTCTCTCCCCATGGCCTTTTTTTCCTTTAAAAAATTGAAATAGTATTTTGGCAGCCGTGCCTTTTCTACAAGCCCCCAAGCCTTATCGCTGATGCTCACAAACGCCAGGCCCGGCGGTAACGACAAAGATTTTTGAGATCCTGTTATCACTACATCCAGTCCCCAATCGTCTGTTTTAAGTTCGTAAACCCCAAGGGCACTTATGGCATCCACTACCAGGACCGTGTTAGGCCTTTCTCTGACTAGAGCACCCAGTTCTTCCACAGGGTGTTTCACGCCGGTCGAGGTTTCATGGGCCTGGACAAAAACGGCCTTGGTGTCCGGATCGGCGTCCAGTGCCTTCTTGACTTCTTTTGGATCAACGGCTTTTCCCCAAGTGACATCTATGTTTACTGTCTTTAATCCATAAGTGTTGCATAGTTCATCCCATCGTTCTCCAAATTTGCCTCCCCTTATTACCAAGACCTTGTCTCCGGGAGAAAGGAGATTGACAACAGATGCCTCCATGCCTCCGGTACCGGAAGACGCCAGGATAAGGCAGTCATTTTTTGTTTGATATAGATATTTGAGGTCCTCTCGGACCTTTGTAAGTATGGCTGAGAATTGAGGTGACCTGTGGTGGATTATAGGTTCTGACATTTTTGCCAGAATATCAGGTGCCACAGTCACAGGACCTGGAGCCATAAGATAATATTTGTCCATTTATTAACTCCTTAATTATGTACTTTTTTGTCACATGTCTTTTGCTATTTGACTTCTGTCTTGTCAAGGGCATATCAGCATTATTTTTTCAAATATATTTACTGGCAGTGTAATAATAAGCTGAATTTTCCAATCAGGGCAATTTAAACATAAATAGGTTTTCGCAAAATTTATAGGTTTAGTTCGTAGGGTCAAGGAGAGTGTTGTGATTATACTGCAATCAGTTTGACAATCAATGTTGGCCAAATTAAAGTAGCTATCGGATTGGGCGATTAGCTCAGTTGGATAGAGCGTTGGCCTCCGGAGCCAAAGGTCGGGCGTTCGAGTCGCCCATCGCCCGCCATATCTGTGTTAACTTAGTTCCTTGGGGTATATAATTCGCTCTTAATGTTTTTTCAGCCTGTTTGTCGTTTCCGCTTGTGCTGACTACGGACATCTGCTGCTCCTGTCATCATTCCATGGACTCAGCCTGAATACGTGGAGTCGATCTGAATCTACTTCTGGCAAGTCCCAGGGTGTCTGAATTTTAGCCTTGAGACACATTATATACGATGGCTGACTGAAAGAAAGCCCTGTTTATTGATCCACAAATATCAAATGAAAAATTACTTGGGGGATCCGGTTACGGCCACGATCTTTTGACCTTGTCCGTTATGCCTGCCCGGGAGATCACTGGTTTTGGCTTGATAGTTGAATGAATTCGCATGTATAATGTTGTTCTTTTGTTTGTATATTTCTTTGTATAATAGATGTAGGGTTTGGTTCTTGACTTGCAAGAACCGCAGCATTATTTTCTCCATAAATTACGATATTGATGTATTAATCTTTTCAATAGGTCTGAAAGATAATGCAGACAAGGTATTTCCGGCCTGAGCATGTTAAGGTCTTGGACGAAGCAATATGTATCTCAGAGGATGTAGTAACCAATTATTTCTCCATTTCAACCAATTATTGGTTAAGGAATCCCTATGAGGTTAAGACACTTAAGGAAGTTAGTTGGCTGGAATATCCAGGCGAGGGATTTGCACACCTTGTCAGTTATGGAAAAAAATTAACGCAGAAACAAAGCGGTCGGGACATTCAGAAATTTTACAGGATTTGCCTCCATGATCACAATATCTTGGAACAGACCTCTGGAGGGAAGAGGCAGATACTGTTTCCTTTTCTGATTTATGTGATTACCCATGAATTTGTTCACATAATGAGGTTCAGCTGTTTTTTTTGTCACCCTGAAATTGATGACCATAATGAGGAAGAACAGAAAGTCCATCTGGCGACCCAGGATATATTGACACCTGTAAGAGTAAGAGGTATGGATGCAGTTCTTGATCGATTTTATCCGCACTCACAGGTGAACAAATACTGAATATCTATTAAAATAAAGTAGTGAGATTGATTGATTCCATCGGAAGATAATATTGAGAAACAGGACATATGAATTACGATTGCAGGAGGTTAGTCTATGCCTATTTATGAATATGAATGCGGATCATGTGGAAAAATTATAGAGAGCTGGCAGAAATTTTCGGATGCACCACTTGATATCTGTGAATTCTGTGGCGGCAAATTGCACAAGCTGATTTCCCATTCCTCCTTTCATCTGAAGGGTAGCGGCTGGTATGTAACTGATTATGCCGGGAAGAAGACAGGAATTGCAGATACCAAAAGGCCTGAGCCAAGTCCTGATAAAAAAAGCAAAAAGGATAGCGATTCTTCTTCCGGCTCATCTTCCAACGGTTCCCCTGATCCTACTTCCTGATCAATTTACATATGAGGTGGCGCTTTTTAAGGCCGCCACCTTTCTTTTTTATTTCTGTCCCTTGCCCTCGACAAAATCTTGGGTCTTGTGAGAACTTCTGAGCCATGAACCTGTGAACGTCTATGTTTTTTGTCATGGTCCTGTTATTATTGACCGAATAGAAGAAAAGGTAGCCATCCTTCATTTTGTAGTTTACACTTTTTCAACA
>DQXT01000108.1 GCA_011042225.1 Deltaproteobacteria bacterium
CATAAATTGGACAGTCCATTTGTTGCCGACACAACATACAGACCCTGATGACATGATACAAAGTATCATGTATCTTCCTCTGTTGTGAAAACATATGATAGTAGTCCGAACAATCCGGAATCCGATTACAGGCAGAGACCTGTAGACAATCTTGTTTATCCGATCCTCCGGCAGCGGTTGGGGGGGCTGGTCCGTCCGTATATACCCCGCACAATCCTGGCTACAATATTCAGCCTTATCGTGTCCGGGCTGAATGGTGCAATAGCCTGGCTGGTAAAACCTGCAATGGACAAAATTTTTGTCGAGGGTAATTATAAATATATATATCTGCTGCCTCTTGGGATTATTATTCTTTATATCTTCCGTGGTGCATGTAGTTTTATCCAGTCATACCTTATGCAGACTGCGGGGATGAAGCTGGTCCGGGATTTAAGAAACCGGTTTTTCTCTCACCTTATTCGTCTGCCGGTATCTGTTATATCCCGTTCCACCAGCGGAGACATGCTCTCAAGACTTATGAATGACGTTGGGGCAGTGGGCAATTTCCTGTCTGAGAGTCTGAGGACATTCCTGCTCCAGGTGCCCTCTGTGATAGTCCTCATGGGAGTAGCCCTTTATCAGCGATGGGACTTAGCCCTGCTGAGCTTTACTCTACTTCCTTTTATTGCTTTGGGGACCCGTTTTCTTTCCAGACTCGTTCGAATACGCCGGAAGAAGGTCCAAGAGTATCTGTCCATTTTGACACATCGGGTGAACGAGGTCCTCCAAGGACTCAGGGTGGTAAAGATATTCGGCATGGAGGGGGTTAAAGACAGCCAATTTGTGAAAGAAAATCAGACTACTTATCGCCAGATGTCAAAAGCCATACGTCTTAGAGAAGAGACAAAGTTCCTGATAGAGGTCCTTTCGGGTCTCGCTGTTGCGGCAATTTTGTGCTATGGAGGCAGTCTTGTAGCCAGTGGAGAGATTACCTCCGGCGCCTTTTTCTCTATCATTACGGCCATAGTTATGGCCTTTGCTCCCCTTAAAAAATTGGGAGGGGCCTACACTCAATTCCAGGAGACCCTGGGTATACTTGAAAGGGTGGACCATTTCCTTGACCAGCAACAGGAGGAAGGCCGGGGGCAGGTCCTTGAAGGACTGCGCCGGGAAATAAGGTATGAAAATGTCTCTTTTTCCTACAATGCGACTGATGTGAAGGTTTTACAAGAAATAGATATCACAGTCCGTGCAGGGGAGATCTTGGCCATTGTCGGACCCAGCGGGGCAGGTAAAAGTACTCTGGTCGATCTGATTCCAAGGTTCTACAATCCCACATCAGGGAGAATACTCTGGGATGGGATAGACCTGCGCAATGTCTCCCTTGCGAATTTGAGACAGCAGATGGCCATAGTCACTCAGGACGTTGTCCTGTTCAGTGACACAATCTTTGAAAATATTGCAGCGGGTCAGCCTGAGGGAGTTACTAAAGAAGAAGTTGAGAAGGCCGCCAGAATTGCCCAGGCCGACGACTTTATCACCACACTCCCTCATGGTTATGATACGGTATTGGATGAAAGAGGGCTCAATCTATCCGGGGGCCAGAGACAGAGGATAGCACTGGCGAGGGCGGTGCTCAGAAATCCATCCTTGCTCATATTGGATGAGGCCACAAGCGCCCTTGACAGCGTTTCTGAAAAAGCGATTCAAAAGGCCCTCGATGAAGTAATGAAAGGCAGGACCACTATAGTGATCGCTCACAGGCTTTCAACCATAATCCATGCAGACCAGGTCGTTGTTATCGACCAAGGTCGCATAGTTGATCGCGGGACCCATGAGGAATTAGTGGAGAGCAGCGCTCTTTACCAAAACCTTTATCATACCTGGATTGACGGTAATGAAAAAAAAGCCGTATAGTAAGCTGCTCACGCCTGAAATCTTCTCTGACAAATAAAAAGCAACTCAAAAGTCAGCCGGTTACCTGAGCAGATCGGCAAAGTTCATGCCCCTGGCAAGAAAGGCACTCCCTGATGTCACTTTCCCGGAGTCCCTAATGAGATAGAAATATGAAAGACTCTTTACGTACTGGTATCACATTCGGCCTGACATCGGCTGTTATCACAACTCTCGGCCTTATGGTGGGTCTTCATTCTGGCACGCATTCCCGGATCGTGGTGCTTGGTGGTATCTTGACTATTGCCATCGCAGATGCATTCTCGGACGCACTTGGCATTCATATTTCCGAAGAAGCGGAGAACTTCCACACGGTTAAGCAGATCTGGGCCGCTACCGTCGCGACTTTTCTTGCAAAATTTCTCTTCGCTCTCACGTTTGCAGCGCCGGTTCTCCTTTTGCCTCTTTCGACCGCCATTTTAGTCGGCCTAATCTGGGGCATGTCAATCCTTGCTATCTTAAGCTATGCAATGGCGAAAGCTCAAGGAAAAGCTCCTTGGAGAATCATAGGCGAACACATTCTGATCGCCCTTGTTGTCATAGGGATCACCCACTTGACAGGAGACTGGATGAGTAACCTTGGAGAGTAATGCAAAGGACGATAGTATTCCGAAATCCCGAAACAACCCGTCCAGTCACGAAGGTATTCCGCGAGTTTTGCAAAAAGGTAAAGGTAATTGACGAGGAGTATTGAAGAGGAGTTTGGGCGTTAAAGTTCAGACATTTCTTCGCACAGAACCATATGCTATACCTGTCGGTACAGCCATAAAAAGCCAGTATAACGTTGATGATCCTTGTCGAAAGACATCATCAAACATGTTGGCTCCCCAAAACATGATCATGAATAATATACCTATAGCCATAAGTCCTTTGATTTCAAGATGGTTGTCACTTTTCCAACAGCTCCAAAGCATTCTTGCCTGAATTAATATTGTAACAAGAAGTGCCAGGGCACCCTGTATTCCTGTCTCAATAGCCAGCTCAAGAAAGGCGTTATGGCCATGAATCAGTCCGGCCTCTTTTATAACGTCCGGCATGACCCGACTGATATTCCTTTTTCCCAGTCCAGTCCCGGTAAAGGGGTGTTTTAAGACCTCCTTTGTAAAGGTAATATAGGTGTATATCCTTAATGGAATGGAACCTCCCATATCTTTTGCTTTGCGTACTTCCCCTTGAAGCAGAAGTTTCCAATCTTCTCTTATAAAGTACTCTGTCTTGTCGGAAATAAACAGCGCAGAAACGGCAATACAGAAAAGCAAAAAGAATATGGCGAAATATCTCTTTGCCGAGCTGTAAAAAAGAGATGACGCAATTATACCGATAGAGACGGATAGAATAGGTCCACGCCGCGTAGTTGATATCATCACGAACATGTTGACGGCCAGAAGTATTATACTTCTAATTTTGTGTTGATGCTTTACTAGATATATCAACGCTACAGCTATTAGGAGAGTTAAATATATACTGGTGTGTACGAACCCGTGAAAAAGCGTATTTGCATAACTAAAAACAAAAATTCTATCTCCAATACTTTCGGACTCAATACTTATGCCGGTATCAAGGAACCAGAATTCATCCTGACCGAGAAGCCACTGTGACATGAGCCCCAAATAAAAGGTCAGAAAAATCACGTTGGCAGCAGTTACTATCCTCGCCCAGTCAGTCTTTCTTCCATATTTTTCAGAAAAGAGGAGCAGGGCAATAAACATGATAATATTCAGGAGATATTCATTGCAAAATATCCCGAAAGAATATCTCCAGTCCGGACTCATGAATACGGATATAAGCGCGGTTATCAAAAGGAATCCCAGTGCCCATGAAAGTGGATGGCGGGAAAACCCCTGTAAAACGGCACAGGCTTCACTAAATTTATTTGTGCAGGAACTGGTAACGGCGCTGAAGCATGTAATAATTATAAGAATAGAAAGTACATATCTTGGAGTAGTGCCTCCTATATCAAATGGAATAATTACCAGAAGAATAAAAAAAATGTATTTAAAGAGACGCTCAGCATGCATTGTGTTTTCTCTTTAATCTGCTCCCTATCCCTCGGCTTGGATTTTTTGATAACAGTGGTTATAATTTCAAGATATTATCAAGATATCCTGTATTCAAATCAGCATTATCCCGTTTCCTGATTAATCTATTCCAATGGTATTTAAGCAGATCAATAAAACCGGAATGAATATGAATATTACCGACATATCCCTGCCAGAATCCCTTGATCAGGACAGGATCAACCCCCTCTTCCATGGCGGCAAATATAAATCTGGCAACGTCCTTTGCGCGTGCCCTGTTAAAAGAAAATTTTTTCAAAAGTCCGCGCCCAAAAATCATGGAACCATCAAAGTCCACAAAAAAGAGCAGCGGACATCCGGACACATGATCTGTCCCCGGGCAAGAGACCATGAGGTTGACCCACTTGAGGTCACCGTGGGCCACACCGCCCTTATGCATATTTGCAGTAAGCCTCCCTGCCAGACGAAATTCCTCCTTGCCGATGGCCCCTCTCCTCAACATATCCATAAAATGTGTTGCATGTATCCTCTCCATAATGACAACCATTGCCCCCTTTTTATGTCTTATCAAGGCAACGGGAGAGGGAACAGGAATATCCATCTCGTACAAAAGGACTCCGGTCCGCCATGCACGTTTAACCCTTCCGTAAAAATACGGCCACCATCGGGGCAACGGTATCCTTTCATGGTATATCTTGAGAGCCAGCTCGGGCATGCCGTCGCGGCGCCACCAATAGAGATCGGTGTTTGGGGACGCCTTGAACAACTCAGGAGAGCCGGCCTTCCAAAACTGACTCCAGTCTGAAAATAAGGAGATGTATTTATCCCCCAAAGGATCAGCTGTATCTAATATGACGGCCTTACCCCAATGTCTCATTATCTCTGTATAAACCTGTATCGGGGATCGGCAATCTCTTGGTAAAATTTATCCATCCGGTCTATCATCATACTTTTATCAAATTCCAGCCCGCGTTTTTTCACGGATGCGGATGCCTCGTTATACCTTTTTTGGTCCCATTTCATCATACTGACCATTGCCCTGCCAAGCTCCTCAGGGCACTCAGGTTTTGTCAGGAAGACGTGGCCCTTCACCTCAATCCCCTTCAATACCTCGGGGATGCCACCCGTGTCACTAGCAACTACGGGAATACCGGCCGACATGGCCTCAATCAGGGCCAGACCTAATCCCTCATTGATTGACGGGAACACAAAACCATCCAGGGCATTCAGAAAACAGGGCATATCGCGAACCTGCCCCAGAAATGTAACTTGCTCACTGATTTTCAGCCGGTTCGCCAGGTTTTTAAGCTCTTTTTTTAGCTCTCCTTCACCGGCTATGGCCAGATGAGCACTCTTCGCCCCCAGAGACATTTTGGCCCAAGCAGTCAGAAGTGTGCCGTGACCTTTGACAGGAGTCAGCCTACCTGCGGTGCCCCACAGCCATGCGTTACCGGGCAGGCCAAACTGCTTTCTGGCGGCCTTCCGTTCGACAGAGCAGGCGGAAAAGTATGCCGTATCTATGCCGTTATGGATTACGCTGATTTTTTCATATGGAAACCAACTATTATGTGCAAGAATGTCCTGACGGACCGCCTCTGAAATCGCTATTATCCTGCTGAGACCAGACCACAAGAGACGATTGGTCAACCTTCTGCCGAAAGACCGCCATCGGTTCTGACCATGTACTGAAACAATTACCCTGGTGTCAAGCGCTTGGGCGGCTAGAACGGCGTATACACAGGGCTTGTGTCTGTGGGCGTGGATAATGTCTATGTTCTCACTTTTGATGATTTCTCTTATTTTTAGGACGGCTGAGGGTCTGAAGTGTCTGAGGTCTTTTTTTTTGAAGGGCAGGCACCTGATATCATATCCGGCCTTATTGAGGACATCGTCCGGAGACAAAGTTTCAGCCATATAGAGCACGATATGATGATATCTTTTATGATCCAGGCCTTCTATTATCTGGTTGAAAAGGGGATAATTACCTTTAAACCGGCTCAAAAGGTGAAGGATGCGAATTTTGCTCTTTAATTCCATATACTATCTCTTTCTTCTCTTGATCTTCCGCCTTAATGTCCATCTCACCACATCCTTGAACAACCTCTTGCATTCTGTTTCATTAAGGCCTGTAGCCCTGCAGTATTCAACGAAGAACATCCTCCTGTACCTGTTGCCGATGGCGGGATCTTCCGCCATATTCATCTGCACCAAATTCCTGCACCGGTCCCGCCATCCGATACGTCCGCCATGTGCGATGTTCCTCTCATTGTCTATGAATGAAAACTGCCAATCCCCCTCAAGGGTCCCTGCAACCAGGATATTGTTTAGTCTCAGATCCCCATGAACAATACCGCTATTGTGCAATCTGCCTATCTCTGCCGCCAGAATCTTGAGAAAGCCCTTGCGTACCTCCGGAGGCCTGGAGGCTATAATTCCGCACCAGTAATCAAACACCCCCTTTCCGGGCAATTCTTTGGTCAGCACCCAACTGTTGCCCGTTATACAGACCCACAGACCCTTGTCCCATATCAGGTTTTCAGGCGCAGAAAATCCCATGGATAACAGGCGATTGCTCTCCCTGACAAAACGTTTTGCCCTGCTCCCGTGTAAAATGGATTTTATTCCTTCGAAAAGGGATCTCCTGAAAAAAAGTTTGAAGTAAATTGGTTCATCTCCATCAAATCTGGCTACCCATGAGTTGTCTGAACTTGTCACCCCTTTCCAGCCGGAAGGCAGCTCCATACGGCAAAGGCGGTCGATATCCCGCTTGTCTATATTGTTGCGATTATGATGTTTCAACGAACCATAAAAACAGATGGCTTCTTAGGCCGTATCGGTTATGACCTTCTCAATCTTGTTGAAATGTCTCTCCCATGAAATCGTTTCAGCAAGTTTCCTGGCCTCA
>DQXT01000066.1 GCA_011042225.1 Deltaproteobacteria bacterium
AGACGAAATCAATAACGCCATACTTATCAAGGCCACCCAGAGAGATTATGATATCCTTGCAGGGGTACTGAGGGAAATCGACATTGTTCCGCGGCAGGTCCTGATCGACGTGTTGATTATTGATGTTTCTCTCAAAAATGATCTTGAATACGGGGTGCAGTGGTTCTTAAAGTCTCGTGGAATCAAGACCGGAGGGGGCGATATGACGGGAGACATCGGTCTGAACAAAACCGACTTCGGTCTTGCTGAAGATGCCATGCTTGGCAGCGATCTTGCCGGCTTTTCCGCTGCCTTTTTTTCCAGCGGAGGTCTGAGGGCCCTCATAAATCTTTTGGCCTCGGAAACAGAGGCCAATATTGTTTCTGCTCCCAATATACTTGCTGTAGATAATCACGAGTCTACAATCGAAGTGACCCGGGACGAACCGACTATATCCTCCTCGCAGACGAGTTCGGAGTCGACCTCTGTAACCCAGACAATTCAGTATCGCAGTGTCGGTATAATATTAAAGGTAACGCCATTGATCAACGAAAGCGGGCTCGTGACTCTGGAGATTTCACAGGAAGTGAGTAATCTCCTTGCCCAAACAAATGTAGAGGGTATCAGCTCCCCGGTTTTTCAGACCCGCAGGGCAACGACAAATCTCGTCGTACAGGATAATCAGACAATAATAATCGGCGGCTTGATGCAGACGCAGCAAGAACACATTCACACAGGCATCCCTTTCCTTAAGAACCTGCCGATTTTGGGGTATTTATTCGGGAGCAAAGGCTACGCGACCAATAAGACGGAGCTTTTATTTGCAATTACACCCCATGTAATCCATACAAGAGAACAGGCCGATGCCCTTACCTTGGAGTTTTCCAAAAAAGTGAAGACCATAGAGAAAATATTAGAACAAAGAGGCGTGTTTGCTGATAAGGGGAATTCGGTTAAGACGGGGGAGTGATGCAGTTAGACAACACACATAATAGGGTTTCTGGTGTAAAGAGGACTTTTTTGGTCCGAAACGCCTCATTATTCAGGCCCGCTTATCCCGTGAAGTGCTGGAGAGTCTTGTCGATTCTTATTGCCCTGTGCGTTTTAATATCTGGATTATTGCAATGTCTTGAAACTATTACCGTCCATGCTGCGGAATCCCATGTTGAGCTTGGCCCCTATGGAGTTATTATCAGTAATGACCCCTTTGATCCAAAGAGGGGTAAGAGCCAACCATCATTTTCAGCAGGCGAGGAAGTTTTAAAAGACCGGTATCAGGTATATGGTACTATTATTTCCGGTGATATACGTCAGGCCTTTCTTATGGTTCCAACCTCCGAGTCCGCCTCCGGCTCGCGCAGAAAAGTAGTAAGCGGATCTCAAAAAAATTTACGTACTGTAACTGTTGGTGATCTGGTTGATGGCTGGCGTGTAGAGGATATAACGGCCCAAGGTGTCAAACTTGAATCGGATGGTGAATATGTTGAAGTCGGTATATTTGAGGAGGTTAAAGAAGAGAGAAGGGCTACCGCCCCGGTTGCTTTACAAACACCCCATCCAAAGCCACAGGTAAGTCAAGTGCCTGAATCAACGACAGTAGAGAAGCCTTCCACCACTTCCACCAGTAAGCCGGATTCTCATCCTCAAAGGAGACCTGGAGAGAGGACTCAATCACACCCTGAGACAATTGATCCTGCCAAGACCTCAGCTGGCTCTGAACCTCAGGCAGAGAAAGGGGAAACAGAAGGTGCCCCTAGTAAGCCGAACTTTTTAACTCCGCCTGAACCACCTTCGACTAATCCTTTCTTGGAACTCATAAAAAAGGCAAGAGAAAAGTAATTATTCCATAGGACCAGGTACATATGAGAGCTGCCCGTGTGTTTGCATTGATTTATTTGCTTTTGATTTCCCTGATGGCCGCTTCAAGATTTTCGAGGTTTTCCCCCTGAAATACTGAAACAGATCCTTCGGGCAGACTTTTTTTTATCAGGTTACCGAGCACCTTCTTGGGACCAAGTTCAATAAAGTTAGATATTCCGTCCCTGTGCATATTTATTGCAATCTCACACCATCTGACAGGAGAGCAGATCTGTTTCTTCATGAGGTCTTTTATTCGCTTCCGGTCTGTTTCAGGTTTTGCCGTGACGTTGCTGTAGATTGGGATCTTAGGCCTGGAAAAAGAAACTTTGTCCAGGACTTCAGAAAAGCGTCTTGATGCCTTATCCATAAGGGGGCTATGATAGGCACCGGAAACCTTCAAGGGAATCGCCCTTGCTCCTGCGGCCTTAGCAGCCTCACACAAATCGTCGACCAAGCCCGTTTCTCCAGTAACTACTATCTGTTCCGGAGAGTTGTGGTTAGCCAAAGACAGGACGCCTTTTTTAGCCAGGGGCGCGATCAAGTCCTCCAGCCCTTTCCTGCTCAGACCGATCACCGCAGCCATGGCCCCGGGATTTTTATCCCCTACCTCCTTCATAAGCCTGCCCCTCGCATGGACTAGCTTGAACGTGTCTTCAAGGCTAATGACCCCTGCAGCCCACAGTGCCGGATATTCTCCCAGACTGTGTCCTGCTACCGCTGCCGCCTCTAATCCTTTATTTCTAGCAGTTATACAGCAAATGATCTCTACGGCAGTCAGACAAGGCTGAAGATTCTCAACCCGGGTGAGTTCTTCCATAGTTCCTTCAATGCAGAGTTTTTTCACGGGAAGCCCGGTCAAGTCTTCTGCCGCAGAAAAGACCCGTGCCGCATCAGACACCTTTTCCAATAAGGTCTTTCCCATTCCAACATATTGAGAACCCTGTCCCGGGAAAACAAAGGCCAGCTTACTTTTCATTATTAGAACTCCTTCATATATTTATAACTGTTCTTACCCCCCTATGCTGGACATACTACGGGTACATGATAGTTTTTCTTTCTTGGAAAATTTTAATTCTTTCGGTTTATTTAATATGGCTCGATGGAAAAAAAGGGCCAGATCCTCTTCGTTTTGCCCTTGCCGCAGGGCCTTTTTGATATCTACTTCCTCATCAGAGAATAGACATAATCTAAGACGTCCCTCGGCGGTAAGACGCAGGCGGTTACAACTTTTGCAGAAACGGTGACTTAAAGCGCCTATAAATCCTACAGTACCCGCGCAGTTATCAAGTGCGTATACACTCGCCGGTCCGGCACTCTGCGACTTGCTGGGCAGTGGGCGCAGTTTTCCGAATGTATGTTCTATCTGGTCCCTGATTTTATCACAACTGACAAATCTGGCCGGGTTCCAGAAAATATCATGCCCGAAAGGCATAAATTCTATAAAACGTATCTGTACGGGATATTTCAGGCTCAACCCTGCCAAATCGTTTATTTCATTGTCATTAATGCCTTTAATGATTACCGAGTTGATTTTTATAGGGGAAAATCCCTTTTCCAATGCCTTTTTTATGCCTCGCCACACCTGTTCAAATAGATTGAAGCCGGTAATATAGGCAAATCGGTCCGGATTCATGGAATCAAGACTGATATTAATATGTCTTATACCCGTCTTGAATAGGGCATCTGCATATTTTTCCAGCAGGACTCCATTTGTGGTGATACAGATTTCTTCAAGCCCGTTGATCTCAGTCAGTCTCTCGGCAAGTTTTATTAAGTCCCGCCGGACCAATGGTTCGCCACCCGTGAGGCGCACTTTTGTGATACCAATAGCCGCGAAGGCACTGCAAGCCTTAAGAATTTCTTCATAGGTGAGGATTTTATCATGCGGCAACAAAGAGAAGTTGATCCGGGGCATGCAGTAGCGACACCGCAAATTACATCTGTCCGTTACCGAGACCCTCAGATAGGTCAAATGCCTACCGTATCGGTCAATAAGGATATCCTTTTCTGTTTTCAACGGGTTAGCCAGCTTAAATTAAAAAGTCTTTTTTGGGCACAGAGTCCCATGGATCAACACAGACGTATAGAAATTCATGCGCAGGGACGGGAAAATATCTGGTCATGAAGTTTTGGGCACTTATGCCTTTTCCCTTTTGATGTTTGCTCCTACTGCAGCAAGCTTCCGCTCCAAGCATTCATACCCGCGATCCAGGTGATAAACCCTGGATATTGTCGTAGTCCCTTTGGCCGCAAGGCCGGCAAGCACCAGAGAGGCGCTGGCCCTGAGATCGGTAGCCATTACAGGAGCACCATTTAATTCGTTTATACCTTTTATGAGGGCGCTTCTGCCTTCAACCTTTATGTCGGCTCCAAGCCGTCTTAATTCGGCAACGTGCATGAAACGGTTTTCAAATATGGTTTCAGTGATTACACTGAGCCCATCGGCTAGGGCCATCAGTACCATGATTTGGGCCTGCAGGTCAGTCGGGAAACCGGGATATGGAAGGGTCTTAATATCTACGCTGTGCAGGTTGCCTTTTTTCCTGACGGAAATACGGGTATTATCTCCTTCAATCTGAAGCCCGGTGCTCCTGAGTTTGGATATGACCGCCTCCAGATGATTTGCCAAGAGGTTTTCAATTATCAATTCTCCTCCGGCTGTCCCAACAGCCATCATGTATGTGCCGGCCTCTATGCGATCAGGGATTATTGCCCAGTCAACAGGCCTTAGCTTCCTGACACCTTCTATCTTGACGGTATCTGAACCAAGGCCCTTTATCTTTGCCTCCATTTGGTTCAGCATTTGTCCCAGGGCAAGTATCTCCGGTTCCCTTGCAGCATTTCTAAGTACAGTTGTCCCCTTAGCGAGTACAGCTGCCATCATCAGGTTTTCCGTACCCGTCACAGATGGGGTGTCAAAGTAGATATGCGCTCCATTCAGTCTACCGGCCCTTGCCTCTATATAGCCTTTTTTTAGCCGTAGTTTGGCCCCCATTAACTCAAGTCCCTTTAAATGAAGATTTATGGGACGGGCACCAATGGCACAGCCTCCGGGAAGAGAGACACGGGCCTTTCCGGTACGGGACAGAAGAGGTCCCAGTACCAGAATTGAAGCACGCATCTTACGCACCAGGTCGTAAGGGGCCTCGTGGTCAGAGAGTCCTGAGGAGTCTATGTTTAAGACATCAGAGTCATTATCTGCGCTGTAATCTACAATAACGCCCAGGTCTGTCATGAGATCAGTGAAGGTCTTTATGTCGACAAGCCTGGGGATATTCTGCAGCCTGAAGGTGCCGCCAGTGAGGAGCGTTGCCGCAAGAATGGGCAGAGCGGCATTTTTGGCCCCGCTGATCCTGATGGTGCCTTTGAGCGGATGCCTGCCTTCAATTACCAGTTGATCCATGAAAAATGCTCTATTGTTTTGGTATTTTGCCCTTGTGCCACAAATATACCACAGGGCTGGCTATAAATATTGAGGAATAGGTGCCGACCAGTACCCCTAATAATAAAGTAAAGGCAAAGTCATGTATTACGATGCCACCAAATATAAAGATACATAAGACCACTGCCGCCGTAGTCATAGATGTAATAATTGTTCTGCTCAGCATCTCGTTGATACTTCGATTTATGATTGCGGCAAAAGACAATTTTTTATAACGTTTAATATTTTCTCTGATTCTATCAAAGACGACCACGGTGTCGGTAATGGAATAACCAGCGAGCGTCAGAAGCGCAGTTATCGTAAGAAGAGTTATTTCCTTGTTCAGGATAAATAAAACGCCCAGTACCAGCAGCACATCATGGAAAGTGGCAGCGGTGGCCGCTACACCAAAGCTCAAATTGAATCTGAAGGCCAGGTAACAGATGATGCCCGCCAATGATATGCATATTGCTATCAGTGCCTTACGCCTCAGTTCTTTACTTACGGTTGAGCCGATCTCTGCCTTGCTTTCCATTACAAAATTCGTCTCACCCAGGCCTTCTTTCAAGCTATTGGTTATATTGGTCTCTATGTCTCCAACAGTAGCTACTGATTTTTTTATGCGTATGATTAAGACGTTTTCCCCCGGCACTTTTTGAAGGGAGTAACCATCAATAGCCGTTTCTGCCATGGCCTTTCTTACCTTGTCCAGGGTGAAGGGCTTGTCCGCACGGTACTGGACCATGGTTCCACCGGAAAAGTCGACGCCGAGATTGGCCTCCCCCCTTACGATCTGTATGAAGCCCGCGAGACCTATAATTACCATGATCGCTGATAGTGCGAAGGCGAAATTCCTTCGTCCCATGAAGTCAAGGCGGGTCTTTTTGATTAATTGTAGAAAATTCAGGTTGGTCAGGGCATGCTTGGACAGTAGTGCGTCATATACCATCCTGGTCCCAAAGATGGCGGTAAAGAGGTTGATTACAATACCGGCGGACAGGGTGACGGCAAAACCCTTGATCGGACCGGTTCCAAACAGGAATAGTGCTATTGCGGTTATAAGAGTGGTAACATGGGCGTCTACAATAGTCCAGAATGCCTTGTCATAGCCACCGTCAATAAATGCCTTAAGAGGTTTTCCAAATGCCCTTTCTTCCCTCATGCGTTCAAAGATCAGAACATTGGAGTCAACCCCCATGCCGATGATGAGTATAATGCCGGCTATACCTGGAAGGGTCAATGTGGCCTGGAAAAGCGCCAGAACAGCCATAAGAAAGAGCAGGTTCAGTACCATTGCTATATTCGCTATTAAACCTGAAAAGGTGTAATAAATAATCATGAAGACGACCACAACGGCTGCCCCGAGCAGTCCGGAATAGAGGCCGCGCTCTATCGAATCATGGCCAAGAGACGGACCTACTGTAACGTTTTGGACAATGCTGATCGGCGCGGGCAGGGCACCGGCTCTCAACACAATGGCAAGGTCAGAGGCCTCTTCAGGGGTAAATGAGCCGGAGATCTGGGCATGCCCTCCTCCTATACGTTCCCTTATTACCGGAGCAGAGCGGGCCACTCCGTCC
>DQXT01000152.1 GCA_011042225.1 Deltaproteobacteria bacterium
CACATACAACTACCTGAAAAACTTCTGTTAAAGGCCGATAATTACTGGAAAAATTTTGCACAGGCCGCGCTTTCATTCGGTCTTCCTGTTCCTGATAATCCACACATAATAAATACTGCGAAACATGTGTGGTCCTTTAGTGAATTTGTCGCAAGGAGTTGTTTAAAGGAACCTTGGTTGCTTTTAGACCTTTTGGAAAGCGGTGATCTCATAAATTCTTATTCTGATGGTGATTATGACCGAATAATCAATAATGCACTGAAAGAAGCCGGAGAGTATAAAGAGCTTGCAATAATTTTGCGTCGGCTGAGAAGGCGAGAGATGGTCAGGATAGCATGGAGAGACCTTGTTCAGCAGTCAGATTTACAAGAGACTATGCAGGATCTCTCATCTCTGGCAGAGGCATGTCTTAAGGGTGCTCTAAACCTCTTGCATCTCTGGCAATGCCGGGAATTTGGCTATCCTGTGGACAAGGAAGGCAGGCCCCAATCCTTAGTTATTATCGGTATGGGCAAACTGGGAGCAAGAGAACTCAACTTTTCCTCGGACATAGACCTGATATTTACATATCCTGAGTCTGGATATACAAAAGATGGGCTAAAAACAGTAACTAACGAAGAATTTTTTGCCAGGCTTTGCCGCAAATTGATAAGTATTATGGGAGCTACTACTGCTGAAGGTATTGTGTTTCGGATGGACACCAGACTCAGGCCATATGGCGAAAATGGTCCCTTGGTTTTGAGCTTCGATGCAATGGAAGAATACTATCAGAGCCAGGGAAGGGAGTGGGAACGATACGCAATGGTCAAGGCCCGCCCTGTTGACGGCAGCACAAAGGGATATGAGCTGCTTGAAACATTAAGGCCCTTTGTGTATCGCCGTTACCTTGACTATGGGGTTTTTGATTCCTTAAGGGAAATGAAACAACTTATAGAGCAGGAGACGCATAAGAAAGGACTCAAAGATAATATAAAGCTAGGCGCAGGGGGGATACGTGAAATCGAGTTTATAGGCCAGACCTTTCAACTAATAAGAGGTGGCACTATATCGGAACTTAGAGAAAGGAGCATCCTTCGAGTACTGGATTCCCTGGCTGAGGAAAAATTTTTGCCCAAAGACGTATGCGGGCAATTAAGAGATGCGTATATATTTCTGCGCAAAACTGAACATCGTCTGCAGGAATACGCTGACCAACAGACACACAGGTTGCCCTTCGAGCCCCTTTCTCAAGTCCGCCTCGCACTATCTATGGATTTTCAGGCCTGGAAAGAATATATAGATGTACTTTCCAGACACATGAACACGGTTCACTATTACTTCAAGGGGCTTTTTTCTAGGGAAAATACTAAAAATAAGGGTTTGACAAAACAGCTTTTGTCCGGCATTTGGTTTGGAACAGTCGATAAAGACCTTACTGTGCAAACTCTTCAGTCATTGGGTTTTGATAAAACCGATGATATCCTGAGTTTTCTCAAAGGCCTAAAGAATTCCAAGAATAGCTTGAGCCTCAGTTCATCAGGACGAGATCGGTTGGACCGTCTGATCCCGCTTGTGCTTGAGGAGGCAGCGAGAACGGATTACCCGGACCTTGCTCTCAAAAGGACACTTGATCTTATAGAGGCAATTGAGAGGCGGACTTGCTATCTGTCTCTTCTTCTGGAAAATCCTAATGCCCTGACACACCTGATAAGGCTTTGTTCAAAAGGGGCATGGATAGCGACGCTTTTATCAAAACAGCCTGTTTTGCTGGACGAACTTCTTTCTCCAGTGACCCTTTATTCACCTCCTGATAGGCCAAGTCTTAAAAAAGACATAAAAAAGATGCTCTCTAGGGTACCGTCTACCGACTTGGAACAGCAGATGGATGAACTAAGGAGATTTAGACAGGCCAATATGCTCCGGGTAGCTGCAGCTGACATATCAGGGGCTCTATCCGTACAGGAGGTGAGCCAACACCTTACGGACATTGCCGAGGTAGTGATAGACAGAGTCCTTGCCCTTGCACTAGAACATCTGATAGATCGACATGGCTTGCCTATGTGTATATCAGATCAAGATGAAAGAGGAAATTTTGGCTTTGCGGTTGTTGCTTATGGCAAACTTGGAGCAAGCGAAATGGGCTATGGTTCGGATCTTGATCTGGTTTTTCTCCATGAGGGAAATGTGGGTCAGATGACCGACGGTCCCAAGCCGCTTGATAGCACAATGTTCTATACCCGTCTGGGACAACGAATTATTCATATTTTGACAATCAATACCAAGGCAGGGATCCTATATGAAGTGGACATGCGCCTTCGTCCAAGCGGGGTATCAGGAGTCTTGGTAAGCAGCCTGGAGGCCTTTTCTCAATATCAAACGAACAAGGCCTGGGCGTGGGAACATCAGGCCCTTGTGAGGGCTAGAACGATTTCGGGTGACATCAGGATCTGTAAAAAGTTTAATGAACTGAGGAAAAAAATAATTGCCAGGCCCCGTGAGACGGATATTTTAAAGTGTTCCATCATCTCTATGCGAGACAGGCTAATAAGTCAATATGGGAACAGGCATCCAGGCAAATTCGACCTTAAACATGATTCCGGCGGACTGACTGATATAGAGTTTCTGATCCAATATATGGTATTGGCAAATGCCTTCCGGCATCCTGATCTGGCCGAATGGGGCAATAGCATCAGATTACTCAAGGTCTTTGAACAGAGAAATCTGATACCCAAAAGTTATACGGATATCCTTTCAGAGGCTAATATGAGGTACAGAAAAACAATAAACAAGCTCAGCCTGCAAGAAAAATCTATTTATGTGGAGGCCGATGCCTTCAGGGATCTGAGGTCTGAAGTTATAGAGATCTGGGATAAAATTATGAAATCAGGTAGTTAGACCGAAGGCTGAAGGCTTTTAGGAACGAAAATCAGGGCATTCGAGCGTCGCGAGATGATTGATATACTTCAGTCTTCAGCCTTTAACCTAAATACCTAACAGGAAGATGCAGTGACTCGTAAAAGGAAAAGGCCTTTGGCCAAAATCAAAAAAAAATCAGCACCCGTCACTGCCGTCCCAGCGACAAGCTCTCAAGTTATTGGATCGCTACGTATTCGTAAATGGAAAAATACTGTAATGGAAAATGCCAAACGTCTTGCTCCATACCACCTATGGATAGAGGCCCTGGCGCTTTTACTTATCCTGGGAGTGGGGTTGCTTGTGCGCATAGAGGATGTTCGGGACTGGAATATCCATCCCGAGCTGGCCCTTTACAAGGGGGAGCCCCTGCTTACCACCTTTGATGGCTATTTCTATCTGACTTTGGCAAAGGACCTTGCTGAAGGCACCTATACACCTATAGACAACAATCGTGATGTGCCAAAGGGTATGTCCAGGAGATTTCCACCACCGCTCATTTCCGTGATAGCCGCTGGCTTGTCCAAGATAACGCCCTTTTCTCTGAACTGGATTGGAGCGGTCCTGCCTGCATTACTTGGTCTTTTGCTGGCCCTGCCTTTATATGCATTGGGACGTTTTTACGGGGGTCCCGCCATGGGCCTCACTGCAGCGCTAATGGGGCTGCTCTCGCACTACTATGTCTATAGGAGCAGTTTAGGCTGGTTTGATACAGATTGCATGAACGTCACATGGGCAACAGGGGTTGCTTTTTGCTTCCTTCGGTTCGGCATTGAAGTCGGTTGGAAGCGTTATGTGTATTTTATTTGCGGTATGGCTATTTTTTTGCTTTTTCTGTGGTGGTGGGATCAAACTCCTCAGGTAACGACGGTTGTCTCGATGTTACCATTAGCTGTAGCACTGGTATTTTTTTATCGTCCCGGACGAAGAGAGGCATTTATATTTTTAGGAATAGTTGGCCTGGGGATCGGAGCAATACTCCTGTGGATGGGGCTGGATCTTCCGCTTAAGATCTTTAGACAGGTTGCAGGTTCCTTTTATTACATATCTACCAAGGAAGTGGCCGATATTTGGCCACCCATAGGGGCCACAATTTCAGAACAGGTTGTGCCTTCATTAGCCGAGATTGTAGCCAAGACAACCGGTAGTCTTCCTGCGTTTATTTTTGCATGTGCAGGTCTTGCGTGTTTATTCTATCGACGTCCAAAAGAGAGCCTGTTTTTGTCAGTGCCATTGATCCTGGCTGCATTATCATTTTTTTTCGCCAAGCGCTTTTTGATCTTTGTGGCGCCTGTTACAGCCCTTGGAATAGGATATATGATATCCGAGATCTGGTCCTGGCGCCGAAAAATTTCCGCGCTTTTCATATTAACACCGATCTTGGTAATTGTTCTTGTTTGGCCGGCTCTGAGCAAAGACATGGATAAAACCTTCTGGCCCAAGGAGCCTCCGCACCTTATCGCCGGCATGGATAAGGCTTCGAGAGAAACCCCCAAAGATGCAGTGATCTGGGCGTGGTGGGATCATGGATATCCTCTGAATTACTGGGCCGAAAGAGGGACAGTGGGTGACGGTTCGCTTCATGGTGGAGAGAGGTCATTTTACAACGGACTTCCTTTTGCCACACACGATGAACGTCTGGCAGCCAACTTCATGCGCTTTTATGTCGGTTCCGGAATGGATGGTATCCGAATAATTTATCAGGCAGTGGGCAATGATCCCGCCCGGGGAGTAAATCTTATCAAACAAGTGCTTTCAGCCGGCCCTGAAAAGGCCAGAGAGTTATTGATCTCAGCCAAACTAAAGCCCATAGGAAGTTTGCAGGATGTAAACCAATGGCTTAGGTTCTTTTATCCTGAAAAGACTCGTCCTGTCTATCTGTTTCTTGACTGGCGGCTTACCATCACCAGTTACTGGTGGTATTGGCTTGGCACGTGGGATTTAGAAAAGAGAGAAGGAATACATCCGGTATATAAGGCCTTTTATAATGTGCGTGAGGAGAACGGATATATAAAGGGAAGCGAGGGTCTGGATATCAATATAGAAAAAGGAACCTTGCGGACAGGTAACAGTATGATAGGTCTTACACATCTTGTTAAACGTGAGAGACGGGGAATACTTAGCAAAAGCTATCAAAGGGATAGCGGACCACAGTTCGAGATGTGGATCTCTCCCAGGTTTGGGGCCTTGATGGACACGCATATTTCCGAGTCGGTATTTAATAAATTGTTTTTAAGGTATACTTTTAATCCAGAGTACTTCAGGCCTGTACTCATAAATACCCCGTCGCATCAACTGTGGGAGGTAGTAGGAGATATGGGAAGGTGAATGTATCTATAGTTATACCTGCCTATAATGAAGAGACCGTAATCGGCCAAATAGTTACTCATATCCATTCACTTTACCCTGATTTTGAGATTATCGTAATTGACGACGGCAGCACGGACAACACCGCACATAAGGCCCGGGAGGCCGGGGCAAAGGTCCTTCAGCATCCTTATAACATCGGCAATGGGGCAGCAGTTAAGACAGGTATCAGACAAGCCTCCGGTGACGTGATAGTGCTTATGGATGGAGACGGGCAACATGATCCGGCGGATATTGCAAGGCTTCTCGATGAATCGGAACATTACGACATGGTGGTTGGTGCACGCAGTTCTATTAATCAGGCCTCATTAGGGCGTAGAATAGCTAATTGGTTTTACAACAAATTGGCTTCTTACGTTGCCAAATACCCAATAAAGGATCTTACCTCCGGCTTCAGAGTCTTACATAAGGATACAGTAATAAAATTTCTGTATCTCTTTCCCAACACCTTTTCTTATCCGACAACCAGCACACTCACCTATCTTCGAAGCGGTCATACCATCAAGTACATTCCAATTCGTCAGCACAAGAGGATAGGTAAGAGCAAAATCAAGCTTTTAGAGGATGGTGCAAGGTTTATTCTCATTATATTACGCATTGCGACACTGTTTTCGCCGATGCGAATCTTTTTACCGGTCAGTACCCTTTTTTTACTCACCGGTCTGGGATATTACATGTATAGTTATTCAGCATATCAGCGTTTTACGAATATGTCGGCACTACTTTTGAGTGTTGGGATAATGGTTTTTCTGATGGGCCTCATCTCTGAACAGATTACCCAGATGCGATATGATCGAGTAGAGTAGTGGGCAATCTCCTATGTATTTTTGTGCCTTATTATTTTTAAGGCCGGGGAAGCCTTTATATTGCAATTCTATTTTTCCATCCATGCACATTATACATATATTGAATTTTCCATGATTTTATAAATCTGATTAACAAGATCATTTCCGATTTTCTTAAGAGAGAATATGCCTTTCCCTGTCTGCCTTGCCCCTTCAGCAATCTTGTTTCTTAAATTGCGGTCTGCCTTCAGGTATCTAATGGCATCTGCAAGAGCCTCCGGTTTGCCCGCAGGAATCAGATATGCATTTTCTCCATGCCTGAACACCTCCCTAACGGCCGGCGTATCGGCCGTTATAAAGGGAACTCCTGCAGCGCAGATATCATAAATCTTGGACGGGATAACCCTTGCTGTCTTGGGTGTAATCCCAAATATACCCAGGGATAAATCGAATGACCGGATAAATGCGCCAAGATGCTCCGTTGGAATCCAGTCCTGAAATACTACATTGGAAAATCCCCACTTTTGAGCCAAACTTTCCATCCTTTCTCGAAGCTGTCCTGAACCCACCAGGGAAAAATGCATATCCGGATCGCCTGCCAGATATCGGATGGCTTTCAGTATTATATCAATTCCGTGAAGGGGGATGTAGGTCCCGACGAAAAGAATTCTGAATATTTCGTGAGAAACGACCCGGGATGAATCAAAATTTTGATCAATAGTAGATCCCACAAAGATCCTGGACACCCTTTCAGGAGATAATCCATA
>DQXT01000055.1 GCA_011042225.1 Deltaproteobacteria bacterium
TATAAGTTCTCCTTTCTTGGGGCCTGAGCGAGGACGTCGTGGAAACAAAATGTCTTGTTTATTGAATTCCTTCACTATTGCCCCTGCTGAACCAGTGCGACGAAATGTTTTAAAAAAGAGGATGATTGTTTCACGCACCTGTCTGTCCGGATCCAGTTGGACTCGTTCATTATTATCGTAGACAAACCCAATCGGCAATGGAGTGGCCAACTCTCCCCTGCGTGCCTTATTTAAAATACCTCCCCGAAGACGTGCCCTCAAAAGGTGCAGCTCTGCTTCACTCATTGTACCCTTCAGACCTAAGAGAAGGCGATCATTAAAATCATTTGGATTATAGATGCCATCCTCATCCAGGATCAAGGTATCTGAAAGTGCGCAGATTTCCAACAGCCGGTGCCAGTCAGTGTTGTTCCGTGCCAATCGTGAGACTTCCAAGCCGAGCACGATCCCTACACGACCCATGGTGACCTCGGAGACAAGCCGCTGAAAACCTTCCCGGTCAGCTGCGGACGCGCCCGATTGCCCTAGATCACTGTCGATAACATGTACATGCTCATAAGGCCAGCCCAGTGCAACAGCCCTTTGCTGAAGCGCATATTGTCGCTTCGTACTTTCAGTGTTTTCGAACACCTGTCTCACAGTGGACTGCCGGATATAGAGGTAGGCATCACGATTTAAGTGTTTTGCAGTTACCTTTGAATTTACCCCTGTCGTCACAGCCATACCTCCCCTCTGCCATTTATTGCCATGCTCACCAATCCCATGATAATATGTTCCTGTATCCCATCAGGGATCTTTGTCCTGGTAAGGATCTCTTTATCTGGTGCAGGTCTTTTAGGGGGCAACCAATCCTTCCATGCATTCATCCATGCGGCCATTCCACGGCGAAGGAAAAGGGCCAACCCCAGACTCCAAGAGGACCTCTGTCTTGATAGTGCCAGATCACGCAGTTCCTCGTATCTTTCCACCATTGAGAGCTCCGGGGCATTTAAGCGCGGCGTTTTTTTTGATGCCTGACCAGAGCCCGCTCAACACTCCTCGGATGCACTGAAATTCCAAAATGTTCTTCTATTCGTTTGACCAGTGATGAAGGCCGCAGTGAAGGCTCTTGTGCTAAAGCCTCTTTCAAGAATTTCACAACCTCAGGTGTAAGTTTGTAGGCCTGTTTAGGGCCCCGCTTCCCTGGCAGCAGACCAGCAATCCCCCGGGACTGGAAGCGCTTCTGTGTATCATAAAAGGCAACGCGTGAGAAACCAAAGACAGATGCTGCATCCGTAACCGTCATCTCCTCTCTGTGTACGCGGCGTAACATCTCATACCTTACCTGCACAAGATCGCGAGGATCAAAGAATTCCTCTTTCTTAAAAAGCTGATCACTCACTCTATCAAAGCGGTTATTCATGGTACCTTGCTCACATAATGCCTCACACTTGGGATCAACTCGTGATGAATTCGACATAGCTAATCTCCTTGGTTATATGTTAGGATAATTATGCCGAACATAAAAATGACTGTCAACCCCCCATTTTAACGATAATGCCCTTTATCACCGATTAATATGGGTATACAAATAGAATTCATCCCATTCACCAACCTGTCTACCCGGCATAATTTTCCTTACAGTAGAGGCATAATTTGCTTTACATTATCGTCCTTCATTACCTCTTCCCTACATTGGATTCCGGAGAGGAGATATCCGAAAGCAGGCGTGACAGATCCAAGAGATCACACAAGCGAAAGGGTGATCGTCCTCCAGAAATGACGATGACCGGGTCTGGCGGCAAAACGCTTGTCCAGCTTGCCGGCAGCGAACATAGCTTTCCTGAATTATCCTGATAGTAAACCCTGTCTTGCCCCCAGGCATGTGTGTGTGTTATCAAAGTGAAACTCTGACCATACAAAGGATGAAATGGATGAATGACTTTGAATGTTCCTGCTTCATTGTTGGTTAAGGGTGCATTTGATAATGCACTCAAAGATATTCATTGAACGTTTTTGGCGCAGCGTGAAATACGAGGAGGTTTATCTGAACGATTACCAGGAGATACGTGAAGCCAAGGACAGGCTCGGCCGATATTTTGAGTTTTACAACAACGAGCGTCTCCATCAGTCTTTGGACTACCGTACCCCTGGTGAGATGCATAGGAGACATTAGCGGTTTGGTAGTCTTGCGTGGAGGTTAACGGATATAAGCAAATCAGGAGGATTTATTCGATTTTGAAACCAGGTAACCGGGAGCTGGTTTTGGGGTTACACTGGAGAATGGGATACCGAAGTGTATCCAAATACAAGACTGTATTGTACCTGGTTTCAAAATCGAATAAATCCGTCCATGATTTCGGTTTTGCCTCTGGCGGGGGGTTTGCTAGAGAATGGAGATCAAATTGAAACCTGCAACAACTGAAAAAGGACGCTAATTAATAATGGGAATATGCTCAAAACAATACACCTTAAATACCACGTTTTTTTGTCTTGACAATAGGGTACACTTCACATCCTGAAACTCGTTCGTAGGAAAATTCGGATTACGCAGCGCCGGGAGAAAATCTATGGGGCCTTTTCTCCTACTTGCCGACCAAGTTTTCAGATAACCTCTGTTGTCGCTGTCTCTACTATTTCCTTAAACAAGTCTTCCTTTAAAAGAATTCCTACAACAGATGTCCCTTCTACAACGGGAAGCCAATCGATCTTGTGAGAAGTCATGAGATGGACAGCTTCCATAAGCGTACCACTTTGATGGATGACATGCGTTACCGGCGACATGATCTCGCTGCCGGGCCTTTTGAGTATAACCTCACACTCCTCCAAAAACTGACCCTGCCAGAAGATGGGAAGCTCTTCGGTGGTCTTTGTAGAAGACTCCATATGAGCAAGGATATCATCAATAGAAATCATTCCCAGGATTTCTTCTTTGTGTTTCATCTTGTCAACCACCAACAAAGACGACGGACATCTGCTTTTGTGTCTCTCATTAAGCACCTTGACCACTTCTGCCACCTTTGTCTGCGACGATATACGTTCAAGTGTCAACACATCAAGCATCAGATCTTTAATTCGCTTTTCAGACATTACATCCAGACTTTCTGGGCATCAATTTTTTCTCTCAAATCTTTCCTATCACCTCGAAAATAGATAGGTTAATTTCTTGATTTGAGCAAGTGATGTGCCAGATTCCCAGACGTTCATTTTATGGTTACTAATATATTGATTTTTAACTATTTGTGTACTATTTGCAGAAAACCCCAGCCATTTATCGAGCGGCATATTTATGCCGAAAAATTTGAATCAAAATAGATTTTGACATTTTTTTGCCAATCTGCTAATAATCTTAATTTAGAGAGGATCAGCTAAATT
This sequence comes from Deltaproteobacteria bacterium, assembly GCA_011042225.1. Lineage (GTDB taxonomy): Bacteria > Desulfobacterota > Dissulfuribacteria > Dissulfuribacterales > UBA3076 > UBA3076. The sequence goes on from DQXT01000055.1 coordinate 3,355, forward strand.
ACCCTATAAAAGCCTTCCCGAGGGTTTCGGGCAATTGACAGTCAGGCAAGGCAGAAAAGGTGAAAATGAGATGATATCTCATAAGATTGCGTTGCACAGTCAAATAGAGCCTGATCTATTCCCAGAGTTTGTCGTAGTAAGCGAGCACATGCATTCGGTGATCAGAACCGTGCAACAGATTGCCAAATTTGACGCCAATATTTTAATTTCCGGGGAGTCCGGAACTGGTAAGGAGCTTGTGGCCCGCATCATTCATCAAAAGAGCAACCGGAGGGACAGACCTATTGTGCCAGTAAACTGCGGTACCCTTTCCGGTGAGCTTTTTGAAAGTAAACTTTTCGGCCATGAAAAGGGAGCCTTTACAGGTGCTGTCAGGCAAACCAAGGGGAGATTTGAGCAGGCCAATAACGGGACCCTCTTTTTAGATGAAGTTTCTGAGATTTCACCGCCTAATCAGGTGAACTTTCTGCGGGTATTGGAAGATGGATGCTTTTGTCGAATCGGGGGAGAGAGTCCCATCAGGGTGAATGTTCGTATTATTGTGGCGACCAACAAAGATCTGGAAACCGAAGTCAAGGCAGGGCGTTTTAGAAAGGATTTATACTACCGCCTGAAGGTGATCCCGATTGATCTTCTTCCTTTAAGGAAACGGAAGGAAGCAATTCCTCATCTGGTCAATAATTTTCTGGAAAGATTTTCCAAACGATATAAAAAGTCCAGAGTATCCGTTTCCTCTGATGCCATGGAATACCTGATGTCTTACCATTGGCCCGGGAATATTAGACAACTTAAGAATATAATGGAAAGAATGTTTCTGATGGCCCAAAAATCGATAATCAATGTGGATGATTTTCCAGAGGATATTATTGACATAGTGTCCTTTGATACTGGAGAGAATCATAATCCAACCGCATCATCTTTTGATTTCGCAGCCCGTGGTCCTATTGAGCCATTGCGAAAGGCACGTCAACGGCTGGAAAAGACCATCATTATGCGGGCTTTAGAGATGGCGGGTGGACAGAGAGCTGTGGCCGCTGAACTACTGGATATTAAACCCCGTACCCTTCGCCAAAAGATGAGCGACTATGGCATTGAGTTTCGGAGGACTGGAAAAAGAGCTCATGCAAAGTTATAAGCTATGCAAGATTCGCCGTGAAAATGATCTTTCTATCAGCCACAGACATATACAGACGAATACAGACACTGGGATGACGATATCCCTGTCATGAGTGTTCAGTTAGAGAGAACTTTCGAATATAAGACTAAGGATGAAACCCAGGCTCTTGTTAGTTGATGATGAAGAAATGTTCTTGGAATTTCTTTCAAGGCGCTTGATAGCCTATCAGTATGATGTAACAATTTGCTTAAGTGGTGAAAAAGCCATTGAAATGGCAATGAAACAAGATTTCGATGTGGTCATACTGGACGTGCTTATGCCTGGTATGGACGGGATCGAGACCCTGGGGGAAATCAAGAAGATAAAGCCACTTACCGAGGTAATCATGTTAACTGGCCATGCATCCAGGGAATCAGGCATACAAGGAATGAAACTTGGCGCCTATAGTTATTTAAGCAAACTCTGCGATACTGAAGACCTGATTGCAAAAATCAACAAGGCCTATGATAGAAAAGCAGAACATGAAAAACGCATCAATATAGCGAGTCAGCATCCCTGAAATTTCCTTGACAATACCCTGAGAAAATACTAAAAATTTTAGTATCTTTCACGACATGTCAAGAGTAGTTTGCACTTTGTTGATCTTTTATTTTGGCATTGAAATTTGAAATTGGGGAAAATGTTAAGAATGAAGATGCGTTATCTAATTTCAAATTTCGGATTTCCAGTTTTGACATCAGAATTTAATTCGATAATCCACGCTTTTTTAAAAAGGCGTAAACTGGTGAATAAAGAATGCCAAGATTTTTAAGTTAAGATTTCCAAATAGCTATGTGTTTTTGCTGAATATAATTAATATATGTAACTGATTTCAAGGAGCGAGCTATGAATAATCAATCCACCATCCGAGTTTTACTGGTAGACGATGAAGCGACTTTGCTTGAATACTTGTCCAAGCGCCTCCTTAGACAGGGCCATACAGTAAAGGCTACTTTTTCCGGCGAGGAGGCTATCGAGGCGGCAAAACAAGAACATTTTGATGTGGCGATTGTCGACTTGAAGATGCCAGGGATAGACGGGGTGGAGACGCAATCGAGGCTTAGAGAGATTCAACCATTTCTGCAATGTGTCGTATTGACCGGCCATGGTTCTATAGAAAGCGCTTTGGAGAGCGGCCACAAGGACGCCTTTCAGTATTTACTCAAGCCGGTTGACTATGACCATCTTGTAACAGTCATTCAAGAAGCTTACGAGAAGAAAATAAAGTTACAGGAAGCAAAATTCCAAGAGCAACTGGAAGAGCTTCATCGCCATGGGATGGGGGCACGAGGGATGAAACAGGCCATTGCTGAGTTGCGCAAGATATATGGATTTGAATAACTCTGTAGAAACCGAGTTGAAAAAGGTCAGGCAAGAACTAGCTAGTTATAAGATAGAGTTATATCAGACCAGAGGTTATCTTCAGTGTATTTTGCAGAATTCTGAGGATATGATCTTTGCTACGGAAGTTGGCGGAATGCTGATTTCTTTTAGCAAGGGTGGTGAAAAGGTGCTGGGTTACTCTTTTGCAGAATTAATAGGTACCTACATAAAGGATTTAGCTGAAAACCCTGTATCATTTGAGAATTTTTTTAACTCCTCCGGTCAGAACGGCCCCACAGTGCAATTAGACTTAGCCTTCAGGCACAAGGACGGAGGCACTATTTATTTCAATGTTTCCCTTATAAACCTGACAAACAGAGAAGGCCAGATTGTGGGCAAGGTCGGAGTGTGCAGGGATATCACCCTGTGGAAGAAGATACAGGAAGACCTAGTCAGAATCGACAGACTGGCGGAAATAGGGAGGATAGCAGCAGGGATCGCCCACGAGATCAACAATCCCCTTGCGATTATTGGCGAGGCTTCTGGATGGGCCGGTATGGTAATCAGCGACGCTAAAGGTCTAAATCCCGAGGATCGGGAAGAATTGGAAAAGGCCACCAAAGAGATCAACCTTCAGACCAGGCGCTGTCGCAGTATAACCCATGAATTATTGGACTTCGCCCGTGGTTCAACCCCGGCATTAACCGAATTTGATATCCACGACGTGATCAGAGACAGCATTAGTTTTCTCAAACCCGAACTCAA
>DQXT01000135.1 GCA_011042225.1 Deltaproteobacteria bacterium
ATAACTTATCTCGAGATGAATGTGCGTGGAGATTTTATGAACCAGTTAACCGCTTCCCTCTTTCTTCCCCACACCGATCTTTCAAGATTTCCCTCCGTGGCGGATATGATGAAGGGGTAAGGCCAAAGACCAATACTGCGATAGCCATACCCCCTCTCAGTTACTTGTCATCTACATATTTCATACTCTTCCCCTGTTATGCGATTAACATATGTTCGGCAATAAGAGCCTTCAAACTTGAAACCACATAGAACCAGATCGATATTCTTGATTTGTTCCTTACTCTGCTGCTTGTGATCCCGCGTTTCTTGCAAGCCCATTTGCGAACCTCCAATTACAATATCTTTACACATATCTGCAAAAAATCCCGCCGGAGCCTCACATTCATCTTCACTCCCTTCTCTTTCTTTACATGTTGGAATACGCTTTCCCGATTTTGCATCTAACAGTGTTAGCTCGCCTTCTGCATTTATCAAAATTACCTCAGTTGCAGACTCTTCTCTGATAGCCCAATCAACCGGATTGCAGGAAGCCAACATCACAATAGACAAAACAACCGCAAGCTTTTCTATCACCTTTCCTTTACACATCGTCTTTTCCTCCCAAGTATGTATATTGTTGCCATAAACACCTTCAGCCCTTACAAATACGGTCTCAAACCATTTTCCCATCGCTTAAAACCACAGGTTAAGCTTTGCGAAAAAAATCCGCTCCGGTTGGAAACGAGAGATTCGGGGTTCGCCAGTTCCAAACTCGGTACTCTGGTAACTAAAGTTTTGGTCAAACAGATTGGTAATGCCGGCACTTATTAGACCATATCTCTTAGGGAACCGGTAGCCGATAGAAACATCGGTAACAAAAAAATCATCTTCCTCCTTAACAGTCCCTGTAGTGGCCGCTACAAAGTCTACTTTTTGGTTTACGTAGGTAGCCCTTATTCTTGAGAATAGCCCGTTTGGGTTATAGTAGCTTAGTGTAATCGGCACGATATGCGTCGTGATTTTAGCGGGATCGGATGAATTTTGCTTCCCGTCTTCATAATCCCTCCTTAAGTATTCATTTTGATATTCGACACTTAGCGCTAACGATTTATGGGGAGTCCAATAGAGATATGCCCGGTGTAAACCCTCGTCAAGATCTCGGCCTGTCAACGAACCGCTGGACATTACAGGCTTTTTAATATCACGCCATGACAATTCTACGCCTCCAAATAGCGCATCCGAGAAACGTTGGTCCAGACCTATTCCGTATCGCCATGATCGTGCACCATTCACGTCGTCGAAGAACTGGTTGAATCCGGCTATTTGTGTAAGCTCAATTGTCTGGTTCGATAAAACCGGTCTTTTTAGCACACGAAATGCTGCAAGTCGTAGAGTTGTATACGGGCCGGGTTTCCAAATTACCCCGAATTTTGGGTTAAACTGGTCCCGGTCTCGACCCGGTTGGGAAAAGGATTCAAAGCTCGCACCTAGAATTGCCGTCAGACTTGGAGTGAATATCATGGGAGCATAAAAGTAGACATTAGTATGGTCTATTTTCGTTTTCGAATCGTCAAAAGGCCATGTATCAATTACTTCTTCGGTGCCTTCTTCGGTGATTTCCACGATATCCGTAGTCGCAATAAATCTACTATACTGATTAAAATAGCCTGCTCCAATGATTGTCTTGAGCCGACTTCCATGATAGATATGTTGGCCTTCAACCAGATATCCATGACCTGTTGTCAAGTAAGTGTCCCGATACTCATCAATGAAGGGGTCGTCCGATACCGGGAAAGAATCCTTTGTATGCTGTTCAGCGTCTTTGTAAATCAAGGAAGTGACAATATCCTGGTGTGGAGTAAGCGAAAAGTGAAAGCCGCCACGTATTGAATCTTCTTCAAAATCGTCTCTAAAGTCAGTCCAATGAGAATCGTCGGCCCTAAGGGGGATATCTCCATTTTGGGTCGTTTTTCTTCGAAGCTCAACCTGAAGGCTGGAGCCGGGAGAGAGACCCACCTGGACAAATGCATTATATATGTCCTGCTCCAAGTCATCATTTTTACGGAATCCATCGGTTTCGAAGTGAAACTGCCCGGCACTAACTGAAACGCGTCCACTCAGGCCGGACAAAACAACATCATCCCCGTATGTACCATGGTTGCCCAGTATCCCGTTGGCTAAAATTGCAAACCGATTTCTAGTAAATAGCGGATTGAATTCATTAAATGACAAGCTTGATGGACCTGCCACATCCAATATGGCGAGATTGCTTTCTGCAAGCTGAGGCTGCAATGGTGTAATGTTAATGGGCTGCAGGAGTTGAGCTTGGAGGAGCTCACTCACCCTGGCAATTTCGTGCCGCGGCAGGGCAGCATACGAGTCAGCCAGGAATCTGTGGGTAGAGTAGTTGGCAGGATCGGCATTCACCGAACTCCATCCCTCGACCAGGGCCAATTGTTGAAATCCGAGGTCATTATAAATCCGGGCCAGGCTGACGCTCCGTGCTGCAAGGTCCTCATCCAGCATCAGGCGTGAGCGGTAGACAGCCCGGTTGTCGTTCAGCTCTATGGATTTTTGCAGGTCCTCCAATGCCTCCACCGGCCGATTCACGCTCTGCTTTCGAATCGCATCATAGAACCAGGCTGTCGGGTCTTTCGGATCAAGCTCTTTGGCCATGGCAAACTGGTTTTTGGCCAGCCTGTCGCGTTTTTCTTCATAGTATGCCTTACCTAAATAACTGCGGATAAGCGAGTTGTCAGGACCAAGACTCGCTGCAATCTCAATCTCCTCACGGCCTTCTTTCAGATCTCCATCCCGTATCTTTGCCAAACCAAGTCCAAGGCGCGGAAGAGGAGCTGCCTGATCCAGCTCGATCGCCTTTTCAAAGGTATTTTTTGCATCACGTATCTTGATCTGGGTAAGATAAGAAAACCCTAAAACAGTCTGTGTCCGTGCAATGTTTGGGTTCAGGACCACAGCCTCTTTTGCCGCTTCAAGCGCTTTGTCGAGATCTCCAAAAGACAACCACAGCTCGGATAATCGCGACCATACAAGGGCATTTCCCGGACCCAGCTCCACTGCTTCACGGAGACTGGTCAAAGCACCCTGGAGGTCAAAATCGGCCTGTTGTGCGTATGATAACGCAACCCTTGCTGCAGGTGATTCAGGGGCCATTTCCACAGCTTTTCTCGCTAAGTCAAGGGCCTGGTTCTTTTGATTTTGCACAACGGCAATTACAGACTGAAGGGCAATGGCATGACTATTCGATGGATCAAGATTGAGCGCCTTCCTGATATCAACATCTGCTTCATCAATACAGCCAACGGTAAGTAGCAATACGACACGATAGGTGAAAAAATGAGGATCTTGAATATCTTCAGGCACTTCCTCAAGGCTGGAAAATGCACCGGTTAAGTCACCATTCCAATAGAACTCGATGGACCTGCGAACCTTTGCCTGCCAGCCAGTATCAGAACCGAAATCAGCCGGGCGATACTCCAGGACAGGCGGATAATACAGGGCCCATTTAACCGCATCTCTGGGATTTACCACAACATGGGGGACAGGGGCCTGTCCCGCCTGGGCTACTGCTGATTCACCCCTGGACAGGATAAGTCTTCCCGCCTCATTTGTGGCTGCTACCTGTCCTTCAAATATCGACAACAGAGTTCGATCGCCCTCGACCCTTATGAAAAATTCCGTTCCTTCCACAGCAGCATTAACAAATGGTGTAATCACCTTCAGGCCCCGGGGAAAACGGCTGAAGAAATGAACAGCCCCGGTGACCAGATCGAGAATGGAGGTCTGTTCTTTCTCTAATCCTGAAAAACTGATGGTGGTCTTCTGATCAAGACGGAGGATGGTCTCGTTACACAGGACAATAGCTGCCCGGCTTCGTCCCTGTGTTCGAATCATATCGCCAGGGCAAAACATATCATTCATCTTGACAGGTAACCACTGTGTTTCACCAGCTCTTCGAGCATAAACCTCGCCCTGAACCGAAACAACTTTGCCCACCCACTCTTCACATGTTTGAGCAGCCACGACACCGGGCAAAATGTAACCTGCCAATATATCAATGATTAACGCCAGGTTTAGAAAGTGGGCCCTGGTTTGCTTCATTAATACTCCTTTTTAGCAATATCTTGCTGAATTAACATTAATAATTGGTGTTAATCAAAACCAAACAGACGTGATGAATAGATGATAAATCCGGCTCCCTATAATGAGTTTAAGGTTTTTTTCTATTTATTGTCAAGAGAAACCAATCCATCCCACATCTCCCCGGGCGGATTCTCTCTATACTTCTCACATAATTCCAGATAAAAAATCGAGGGTCCATCTTCGCCATGGATTTCCATTGACTCATTAAACCCTTTGATTGCCTCTTCCCAGGATTGCCTCATAAAGGCGTTGAGAGCTTTGCTAAAAATCGAACAAAGACGTCTTTGTTGTTCGCTGGATTCTCCTATGAGGCATATTAATTCGTATACTACAACAGGTTTTGATTTTCCAAACAAAAGGAATTTCCCAAGCTCTCTTGTCAGAAAGCCATCAACTTGATGTAGCACCTCCTCTGACAACACAATCCGTGTGTTAAAATATTTATTCAGGCCCTCTATCCTTGATGCCGTATTGACGATGTCTCCGATTGGGGTGTACTCATAATGGTTGATTGCGCCAATATTACCAAGCAACATGTACCCGGAGTGCAAACCGATGCGAGTTGGGAGTTTTAAATTATCGTGTGACTGATTAAACTTTTGCACTGCTCCGGCAATATCAAGTGCTGTGAGGCAGGCCCGAGTCCTTAGGGCAGAATCAGGCTGTGCCGTGGCCCATATTGCCAGCATAGAATCTCCGACAACGTCTGATACGACTCCTCTGTGCCGCTTTACCGGCTCAAACAAAGCCTCCCAATATTTATTCATAAAGCTGCTTAGTTCTTTGGGCTCCATGTTTTCCGACAAAGCGGTATATCTTTCAGCGTCTGTAAACAAACAGGTCCCATAGACCATGTGGCTACTTGATTTGATATGTGCCATGTTTTTCGCTAACTGGTCCACAACCTTATCGGGCAGGTAATATCCAAAGGCCTTTCTGATATTCTGACGTTCCTTGTTCACCTCAAAATATTTCCATAAGACTGTGCCGAAGTAAGCTAAAGGTGCCTGGAAAAACAAAGGGATAACCAGCGGATACCAGCTTCCTGTGTGCTTGAACTGATAATGGGCAGCAGCCAGGTAAAGTAAGCTCAGGCCGATCACACTGAATGCGGCAATGGCAGCGGGAAAGAAAAGGCACACAATCCCGAGCACTACTCCCCAGACTAAAATAAAGGCAAGATGCGCACGAAAATCAAGTGGCTGAACAGACATATCCTCTAACAGGTTTGCGAAGGCACTGGCTGCTATTTCAACGCCACTGATATCTAACCCGCTTGTCTGGGAGAAAACTGTATGGAAACCGTCTTTCTGCTCCGGCCATAAGCGCCTTGAAAGTCCAACAAATACAGCTTTGCCGTTAAGATCAAGTTGTTCTTGAATTACACTCGAATTATCCCAGGGTTGCAGTAATTGATGATAGGAAACAGTTTTAACCGTGCAGGGAGGACCATAAAAATTCAGGTAACGACTTATGTCGCCTTGATACATCTTTATGAGTGATTTAAGTACCTGCCTACTTTTTATGTCCACAGATAATGAACTTGAATTCTTAAGTTCGTTCAACATTTTCTCTGCAATCAACGGGTTCTTCTTAAAGATATTTCCCAGGACACGGATAAGGTCTTCTACACCCTTTGATTTAATTATAAAGTCTTTGTCATGAGGCAGTCTATCTGCTTGAGATGGACTGACTCTTCCCAGCAAGCGGATAAACTCATCATACACACTAAATGCAAAAATCTGGAAAACCACGACCGGCAGAGTCGGGATATCTCCGGCACCCGTCTTGAACATCCAATACTGGCTTACCTTGACAGGTACTTTAGGCAGGGGAAAAGGCGCCAAGGCAACAGCAGATCGTGCAAGAGAAGGGATTGGCGGCACCAGTCTCTCTATATCCAAGTCTCCTGTATGGGCCCCCTCTTCATCAGTTAAAGAAATCTTCTCTTTTTTAAGGTATTCACATAAGACAACATTGCCTGCATTCTTGATCGCTTCGGCAAATAAATTGTCATGCTCTGGAGAACGGGGCTGGTCGAAAGTCATGTCAAAGGCAATTACTGCAGCGCCTTTTCTGACCAGGCTTTCAATTAGCCGGGCATGAAGAGAGCGAGGCCATTTATCAGGCCTTGTCGGCAGATTTAAATTATCAGCAGAGACCTTGTCCACGGTCACTACTACGACTTCAGGCGGGGCCTCCCTCGCCCCCCTCAGCTTGAACAATAAATCCAGGCCGATGTCTTCTTCCAGATCAATACCGCAAGGAACGAGGGTTGCCGCCACTCCCAGCAAGCCGATCACAAAGCCCGTGATTAATGCCTTAGACAGACGTGACATCCTCTTTTATAC
>DQXT01000013.1 GCA_011042225.1 Deltaproteobacteria bacterium
CCTGACCGTGAGCGTTCTTAGTCAGTATATCTGGCGCGGATTTGCGTTAAGTGATGACGGTGTAGTAATTCAGCCATCGATGACAATAGGCTATAAGGGATTCGCCTTCAACCTCTGGGGCAACCTGGATACTGACCCTGCTGGTGACCTCGACAACTGGAACGAGACAGACATGACTTTGTCCTATGACTGGGTTGCTGGTCCCATGGGATTCTCGGCCGGCTATATCTACTTAGTCCGCTGTGCAGTGACAGCCAAACAGAGAGAATCTCCTGCTGGCTGCCACGCTGAGGCTACAGGAATGTAGTATTTCTGATGAAAAACTACAAAAATGTAGTATTTCCTCATACGACAACAAGGTATAAAAAATCAAAAGATTACATAAAAACAGTTAGTTGAATAAAAAAACGGCCCGTGGCATCAGGCTTGCTAAACATTTCACTTTTAGGAGAAAAAACCCTGAATACAGGGGATACAGCCTTTATGTTAATAGCCAGTGCCTTTGTCATGCTTATGACACCGGGACTGGCGCTATTTTATGGTGGACTTGTACGTTCCAAGAACGTCCTTGGTACCATTATGCACAGTTTTATCTGCCTGGGAATAGTCTCTGTTATTTGGGTTGCCTATGGTTACTCACTGGCATTTGGCCCCGATATCGGTGGACTTATAGGGAACCTTGACTGGATGTGGTTAAAGGGCGTGGGCACAAAGGCAGGCCCATACTCCGATACTATCCCGGATCTGCTCTTCTGCGCATTCCAGCTGATGTTTGCCATATTGACTCCGGCCCTTATAACAGGTGGCTTTGCCGAGAGAATGAAATTCTCTGCCTTTTTGATATTCACCGTGCTGTGGAGCTCTTTGATCTACATGCCGGTCTGCCACTGGGTCTGGGGTGGCGGATGGCTTGGAAGTATAGGGGCACTGGACTTTGCCGGGGGAACTGTTATTCATATTAATTGCGGCTTTGCGGCCCTGGCGGCTGCCATGATAATAGGCAAAAGAAGGGGGTGGGGCCGCGAGTCATTTCATCCCCATAACCTTTCAATGACCATTTTCGGGGCCGGCATATTATGGTTTGGCTGGTTTGGTTTTAACGCAGGTAGTGCCCTTGCAGCCAGCGAAACCGCTGTGTTGGCTTTCTTTACTACGCAGGTGGCAACCGGAGCCGCCGCCCTCTCATGGATTATTGCTGAATGGGTACTCCGGGCAAAGCCCACGACCCTTGGAGCCGCTTCCGGTGCGGTAGCGGGATTGGTCGCCATTACACCTGCTGCCGGGTTTGTAAGTCCGGTATCGGCTGTAATTATAGGCCTTATAGCCGGTGTATTGTGTTATACGGCGGTACTGGTCAAATCCAGGCTTGGCTATGATGACGCATCAGACGTAGTAGGAATTCACGGTATCGGGGGTATATGGGGCGCATTGTCCACAGGACTCTTTGCCTCGATTGCCGTGAATCCAGGCGGCGCGAATGGCCTGTTCTTTGGAAATCCACATCAGTTTGTGATTCAGTCAATAGGTGTTGGAGCGACCATGGCATACTCATTTATTGGTAGTGCTGTTATTCTTAAGATCATTGATGTTACATTAGGACTTAGGATAACATCGGAAGAGGAGGTTCAGGGCCTTGATATCACTCAGCACAGTGAAATCGGATATTCTATATAAATAATGTCTTGGGACGTGCAAAAAGCATGGCAAATTATGTTCGTTACTGTATGCACCTGGGTAAGGAGAAATCAATGAAGAAAATCGAGGCAATTATAAAGCCCTTTAAGTTGGATGATGTCAAGGAGGCCCTGAACGAAATCGGCGTCAAAGGGATGACAATTTCCGAAGTCAAGGGTTATGGTCGTCAGAAAGGGCACAAGGAAATATATAGAGGTGCTGAGTACGTAGTTGATTTCATACCTAAAATCAAACTGGAGATTATAGTAGATGCAGATCAGGCAAACCTGGTGGTGGCAAAGATTAAGGAATCTGTTTATACAGGGAAGATTGGAGATGGTAAGATTTTTGTACTACCTGTCGAAGAGGTCATGAGAGTCAGGACTGGTGAACTTGATAAAGATGCTATTTAGTGCCTGAATTGAAAGTCTGTTTCGATAAAGTTTTCAATTACAAATTTCGAATTTTAAAAAGAAATGATATTAATATGGTAATAGATTGTCGTTCTAAATAATGCGATATGGAATTTTCCAGCAAAACCAACTGTTAAATAAGGAGAGTTATATTATGACACCGAAACAAGTATTAGATATGGCCAGCGAGAAGGGCCTCAAGGTAGTAGACCTTCGCTTTCTTGACTTCCTTGGATTGTGGCAGCACTTTACAGTTCCTTTAAGCGAACTGAATGAGGCAAGCTTTGAAGACGGTTTTGGTTTTGACGGCTCAAGCATCCGCGGATGGCAGCCGATACATGCCAGTGACATGCTCGTTGTTCCTGATTCAACTACGGCCCAAATTGATCCATTTTTTGCTGAACAAACCCTCGTTTTAATCGGAGATATAGTAGATCCTATAACCAGGGAGCCATATTCCAGAGATCCCAGAAATATCGCCAAGAAGGCCGAAGCGTATTTGAAGGGGACAGGTATTGGTGACACTGCATACTTCGGTCCTGAGGCCGAATTTTTTATCTTTGACGATGTTCGCTATGACAACACCAGCAATGCCTGCTTCTATGAATTGGACTCTGTAGAGGGCATCTGGAACACAGGCAGGGATGAATGCCCTAACCTAGGATATAAACCACGCCACAAAGAGGGCTATTTCCCTGTTCCCCCTATGGACAAATTCCAGGACTTAAGGACTGAGATGCTGCTCACTCTGGCGCAGGTCGGTATTGAAGTCGAGTGCCAGCACCACGAGGTGGCTACTGCAGGCCAGGCAGAAATCGACATGCGTTTCAAGCCTCTGGTCCAAATGGGCGACCAGCTCATGTGGTTCAAGTATGTGCTCAAAAATGTTGCCCACCGCCACGGCCATACTGTAACCTTTATGCCCAAACCGCTGTTTGGTGATAACGGTACAGGCATGCATATACATATCAGTATATGGAAAGATGATAGGCCTACTTTTGCAGGCGACAAGTATGCCGGGCTTTCTGAGAGTGGCATGTATGCCATGGGCGGTATCCTCAAGCACTGCCGTGCTATTTGTGCTTTCTCTAACCCATCCACCAATTCCTATAAGCGCCTCGTGCCCGGTTTTGAGGCCCCGGTAAATCTGGCTTACTCAAGTCGTAACAGGAGCGCTGCAATCCGTATCCCCATGTATTCCGATTCTCCCAAGGCCAAAAGGATCGAGTTCAGGACCCCTGATCCATCCTGCAACGGCTATCTGGCCTTTTCTGCAATGCTGATGGCCGTGATTGATGGTATAGAAAACAAGATCGATCCTGGTGAGCCCTTGGACAAAAACATCTACAATCTGCCCCCTGAGGAGCTGGCCATAATCCCCTCGGCCCCGGGCTCTCTGGATGAGGCCCTGGCAGCACTCAAGGAAGACCACGAATTTCTGTTGAAGGGCAATGTCTTTACACAGGATGTCATTGACAAGTGGATAGAGTACAAGACGGAAAAAGAGATCAACATGGTCAGGCTGCGGCCACATCCATATGAGTTCTTCTTGTATTTTGATGTTTGATAATGCATTGCATGAAGACATATAATCCTGGTGGCATGGTTCTTTAAGGGATTAAGTTACATTAATAAATAAAAGGAGGAAACATGTGTCGACTTAGCGCCATTACTTCCAGTACATATTTTTCTCCTATGGAGAATATTCTGGCGCTGGAGACCATGAAGGAAGGCCATGACGGCTCCGGTTTAGGACTGGTCATGAAAGACCTGGGTGGACCATTTGAGGATCTCAAGAGTTATCCCATCCTTTCCGGCACCTGCAGTAACAAAGGCCTTGGTATGCTGGATGACTATATGCAACAAGCTGGTTTTCGTATCAAATACAACTGGGAGCCGAAGATCAAACGCATACCGGGTATGGAGATAGAGCCACGCGACCACTATTTTGCCAGGGCCTATCAGTATCCATCGCCATATGAACCAAAGGCGCAGATTGAGTGGGAACGGCTGCTGCTTGAGACCAGAATGGACCTGAGACGTATGGGAGAAAAAGATAATTCTCTATTCGTGTTTTCTTTTTATCCTGATTGCCTCACATTGAAAGAAGTAGGAGATCCACTGCAATTAGGAGAATTCTTTGGCCTGGACGATTTGTCTCTGCAGGCAAAGATTATTCTGGCCCAAGGCCGGCAAAATACGAACTATGCTATCTATCTCTACGCCTGTCATCCCTTCTTTCTACAGAGTTACTGTACCATGACTAACGGCGAGAACACTGCATTTGTACCCATTATGGAATACTTGAGCAGCCGGGGATTTCCTGGTTACATGGGCTACAACAGTGACAGTGAAGTATTCGCCCATATACTTCACTTCATCCACCGGCAACTCAAATATCCTCTTACATATTATAAAGACATCATCACTCCATTAAAGGACGAGGAAATCCTTGAGCGGCCGGACTACAAGGCCCTCAGCCTGCTTAAAAAGAGTCTTAGACCTCTGTGCATAGATGGTCCCAACATGGTCATCGGTTTTATACCTGATGGAACCATCTTCATGGTACAGGATTCCAAAAAACTCAGGCCGGGTGTTGTTGGCGGAGCAGCTGGGAAATACGCCCTTATGAGCGAAATGTGTGGTCTTGACAGGGCAGTACCCCAACGTGACCGCTCCGCTGATATTTTTCCTTCAAAATATGATATGGTAATGGTGAAACCCAATGCCCAGGAGATCCAGGTATGGAACCAGCTTCACGGCTAGACCAAAACGGACAACTGACGCTGCAAGAATTTCCCTATGTCATTCAGTGGAGAGGCGACCGTTGTACCCGCTGCGGCCGCTGCACTGCAGTGTGCCCGCAACAGGCTATTGTGCCCGCTGTCTTTGCCCAGCGCCTCGTGTATTCCGAATCGGGCATCCCTATGCCCGGCACTGTACGGAAGGTGTCCCACGGAATCCGCCAGGTTAATGACATTGACCGCTACTGTACTGGTTGTGGAATCTGCAGTCTGGTATGTCCCAATATGGCAATTGCCCCACATTACAATCCACATCATAAGTTTCTTTTTCATAAAAACATTGGAGGGACACCTTATAAGCGTGGTGGAAGACGCAATGATCCGAGCCCCAGCACACTTGATAAGCTCAAGTTTACGCGCATATCGATGTTGACAGACCCAGCCCTGGATGCAGGTAGACACGAATTCCATATAAGGACCCTGCTAGGCAGAATCCCTTCTCCCGATAAGCTGCCGCTCAAAGTGACTAACAACCGATTGATCGTGGAAGACGATCACTTTATCCCCCCTGTTAGAGAGATATTTCCTATCCGCATCGGGAGCATGTCCATAGGTGCACTTTCTCCCCACATGTGGGAGGGTCTGGCTATGGGCATCACTTATCTCAATGAGGTGGAGGGAATTCCTGTGGTTATGTGCAGCGGGGAAGGTGGTATGCCGCCAAGGCTCCTGCGCTCCCGCTTTTTCAAGTACTTCATACCTCAAATAGCATCCGGCTATTTCGGATGGGATGAAATTATCCATGCCCTGCCTGATATGCTCGAAGATCCATGTGCCATTGAGATAAAATACGGCCAGGGTGCAAAACCGGGAGACGGCGGTCTGCTGATGTCCTATAAGGTACTAAAGCTAATTGCAGGGATACGCGGTGTCCCTATGCACATCGACCTCGCATCCCCTCCCACACACCAGACTAAATACTCCATCGAGGAGGCAGTGGCCAAGATGATTCAGTCCATGTCAATGGCCTGGGGTTTCCGGGTCCCTGTGTATCCCAAGATTTCCGGCACCAAGACCGCACAGGCGGTTCTAAATAACCTGGCCAGAAACCCTTATGCAGCCGCGCTGTGCATTGATGGTGAAGACGGCGGGACAGGGGCGGCCTATAATATCTCTATGGACAAAATGGGGCATCCCATTGCTTCCAATATCCGGGACTGTTATCTGGATCTCGTCAAACTGGGAAAGCAAAACGAACTTCCTCTTATTGCTGCAGGGGGAATGGGTAAGGCGGGAAATCTGGCAGCAAATGCGGCGGCAATGATAATGCTGGGGGCCAGCGCTGTTGATATAGGAAAATACATAATGCAGACAGCAGCTGGATGTCTGGGAGATGAGCACAACCGGTGCAACCTTTGTAACACAGGTAAATGTCCTCGGGGCATAACCACTCAAAACCCCAAGCTATATCGCCGGCTGGACCCTGATAAAGTTGCTGAGCGGGTAGTGGAGGTTTTCAAGAGCGCTGAGATAGAACTGAAAAAGATCTTTGCCCCTATGGGTCGTAGTACTCAGTTGCCAATCGGCATGTCGGACGGTCTCAGTGTTGGAGACAAAGCTATAGCGGAGAGGCTACAGATTGATTATGCCTGCTGA
>DQXT01000077.1 GCA_011042225.1 Deltaproteobacteria bacterium
GGCCAGGGCAATCAAAGAGGCCAAGGCCATTGTAACGAATTCACAGTTAGTAAAAGGCCAGGTGCAACGTTACTACAGTACATGTGCTGAGAAAGTCACAGTTATTTACAATGGAGTGGATCTCAAACGCTTTCGCCCGATGACTCATGAGGATCGGGTTTTGGCAAAAAAATCATTAGGCATTTCAGATGATGCAACGGTCTTAGTTTTTGCAGGCTCCGACCTGCGCCGTAAGGGTCTAAGCCAACTCTTGTCCGCTCTTGCCCAGTTCAGAGAACAGCCTTTTATATTGTTGGTGGCAGGGTCGATGGGGAACAGGAACCTGAAGAAAAAAATAAAAATGATAGGCCTGGATCAAAAGATCAAGTGGCTCGGATATGTAAAAGATATAGAACGAGTATATGCCATGGCAGACCTCTTTGTACTCCCCACCCAGTATGATCCTTTCGCCAATACTACTCTTGAGGCCATGGCCTGCGGAACCCCTGCTCTTACTACCATGCAAAACGGAGCCGGGGAAATAGTTGAACAAGTCGCCCACTGGCTTGTGGTGGAAAGGCCCTGCCATAAAAATATAATTGAGGCACTTGAGGCATTTTTCTCTCTTTCATTAAAAGAAAAATGTGCCATTAGAGAGTCTTCATATGAGCATGCCTGCCGGTTCAAATGGGCCAGACATATCAAAGAGTTGCTTCAGTGTTTGGGACCAATATCCCGTGCTATATGACATGCTATGTTATGTAAGGCTGTAATACTGATCTTTTTTCTGGTGCAGTCAGGAGTTTCCACCTGAAAGTGAGCTTTAAGCATGTAAATAAATTTATCAACTATGTAGGGATCAGGACCATGTTCTATTGCTTGTTTCATGACATCTGGCAGTCTCTCAAGGGATGACGGCAAATAGGCCATGCCGGGCATAGAGTAAAATGTTGGGGCAAGTGTTACTACTGGTTTTCCTTTCCGTAAGGCCTCAAATCCAACCAGCGAATTGAAAGTGACTATCAAGGATGCTTTATCTATAAGGGAATCCAGATTGACATTAGAAAGAAAAGTTACATTATGCTGGTGAGAT
Organism: Deltaproteobacteria bacterium; assembly: GCA_011042225.1. GTDB lineage: Bacteria > Desulfobacterota > Dissulfuribacteria > Dissulfuribacterales > UBA3076 > UBA3076. Next base: position 1,073 of record DQXT01000077.1, read on the forward strand.
AGCTTAAATTGCTTTCCTATTACTCCGGGTCTGTTTGGGTGCTCCTTGGATACTATTTTAAATGGTCTTTTCATAAACTTGCTGAAAATTTTTGTAGCGTTACATGTCTTTCTGACCAAGTCTTCCATATCTGCTATGTTCAATGGATTTCGCACCTGCCTGCATATCTCATTGCCTTGAAGCGGGATAAAAACAAGAGGCGTATCGAGTTTTTCTATGTCATAGGGTTTGAGTTTTCTGAATTTGTACTTTCCATGTCTGTGTATGATTGTCCTGAAGAAGCTGCGGGTAGGCTTGAGGTCTGGATTTGCTTTTAGAAAAAGAGGGTTTTTTGAATACCTCAGACATGTCCACAATGTAACAATTCCTGGAGGTGAGATGATATTAGGCATGATGAAGGGTCGCTCAGGCATGTTCGGCACAGGCTGCTGAGGACTGTCTTTAAACCGCTCAAAGCGCTTCTCCCACAAAAGATTGTTGTCTAATTCGAGGCGCTCGGCAGAAAAGTCCATTGTATCTCCTCTAAAAAAACCTGTTCCTATGAATCTAATACTGACTCCAAGGGCCCTGCATGCCTCTTCAAGGCATGCTATATCCAGGAGGGGACGATCATAAGCTACGGCCAAATCGAAGGCTTTGCGCTGCATAAGAGCCGTTAATTTCGCCAGGTAGTGTGAAGCGGCCTTACGAAAAGCAATTTTTTCGCGTTCACTGTTCGAAAGTACAAATCTATCAACTTTATTACAGATCCTTTTAATTGCCTCTTTACTTTCTTCTAGGTGGCGGCATCTCTTGTTTGACAGAGGAGAATACAGCGCCTCAATATCATCGATACCTTGTGTTTTAAAGAATGTATATATCTCAGGAATGGATGTGATGAATTTGAGATCAAAGTAAACTGAAAGGTATTTTCCAAGGACAAAATCAAACTTTTTTTTGTTACATAAATAGAGAATCTTGCCCATTTGTTTTGTAGCCATTGTCTGATAAAACTCGCATGGAAAATCCGGTTATTAGCGCAGTAATTAACCAGTAGTAGCAAGCGGTTTGATGTCTGAACGCATCATCAAACGTATTTGATATCCAAAACATAACCATAAAGAGCATTGATGCAGTCAGGAATATATGATAAAGTTTATTGCGTTCGGTTTTTTTAAGGGCAAGCCAGAGGATTCTGGCTTGACTGAGAATTACTGCCAGCAAAAAAATCGCTCCCTGAATACCTATCTCAAGGGCATAATTAAGCAGGGTATTGTGTCCATGACACAGTCCTGCCTGTTTTTCCACATCCGGCAGTGCATATTTTATGTTTTTACACCCAAATCCCACTCCCTTGAAAGGCTGTTTGAGTATTTGTTTGCTATAGGCCATATATGTGTAAATACGTGAAGGTATAGATCCTCTTTCATCCCATGCCTGCTTGATATTTCCATCCATTATAAGGCCCCAGTTTTCCCTGACAAAGTATTTGCCGGCTCCTGTAAAAAAAAGATAGGAAAGAGCAATACATATACAAAGACATATTGCGGTGAAATAGCGATAAGTGCATTTGGTTAGCAAGGGCGCCAGAATAAAGCCTGAAAATACGGCGAGCATTCCACCTCGCTTGGTGGTGGAAATAAGGACGGCCATATTTGCTGCGAACATGACGATGTCAGTTTTTGTAGGTTTAGTTGTAATCAATGTTATAAAAAAAAGACATATAAAAAACAACACATAAATACTAGTATCTAATATACTAACAAAGAAATTGTTTGTATATGAAAATAAAAAAAATATATCTTGACAGGATATACCATCTAAAGTCTGAAGTTTGCAGAAGATAGGTCTGTGAGGCATTAATATCCATTGCAATATGAGAAAAAAATAAACAATAAGAAATAATAAATTTACTCTTTTAATAGTTAAAATTGTTTGATATATAGTCAAATATTTACTGGTAAAGACACTAAGAAAAGTAAAAAGTAATATATATATTAGAGAATCTATAAAGTTTTTGATTGAATAAGAAGTAAATGAATAGCTCACCGAAATTGCTGAAAAGGTGACTAAGAGGATCAAGGAAATCCAAAGCAGCCAGCTTTCTTTGGGCAGACATGAGTAAGTATTTAAATAATTTTTATTCTTAATAAAACGGTAATTGCATATAATTATCAATATGACGCTTGGAATTTGACGAAATACTGAACCAATATCCAAGGCGACTACTGACAAAAGGATTCCAATAAAAAAAAGGACAAGCCTTTCCTGAGGTTCTACTTTCTTCATGGTATCAAAAATCATATAGCCTCGGCCCTTTTGCTGTTTCCTGATCTATCCTGAGTCTCCTTTTGCAAATTTTCTCTGTCACTTTAGTTTCAAGCAAATGAAGCAGATCCTGTCTTCCCGCCCAGTTAATATATCTCCTTGTATAGTATTCAAAAATTTGTTTTGTCAGCTTATCACGGACTCTCCACCATTCAAGGGAGGCACAAAGATTGATCAGGTCTGATAGCCTTTCTCTGTCTGACAACCGTCTTTTTATTTTTGTTTTATCAAGATCAAAAATTTTAAATGTTGCGGGACTTGATAGGTCGAAATAGAAATTTGATATTTTGCAGTCTCCATGAAATACACCCTTTTCATGCATCTGCCACAGGAAATATGCCAGGTCCTTTATCAGCCTGTCCCCTTGTTTGCGTTGCTTGAGCGTCTCCTTTATAAGGTTTATATTTGCATCTCCTGCCTCAATCCATGGCAATAGCATTGCTCCGTAGATACTCTTCCAGGGATTCCCTGTATGGATTGCAACCAGCGGGAGGGGTGTTGATATATGGCGCAAGAGGAGATTCCGGGAGATATGCCATGTACGAAGCACCCTGGAGGTCTTGAAAAGATAGGATATGGACTTCAAGTTACCAGAGCTTCTATATGCCTTCAGGAAATATTTTGTTGATTTTGCGCTGATCTTGAGACAGAGCGTGTGCCTGGAATTTTTTAGGATGTTCTCCGGGCCCTGGAATTTTTTAGGATGTTTTATAAAAAAGAGCAATACGTTTAATAAGTGCTCAGGGCACTGTTCAGACCTTAATATGACAATTTTATCATGCCTGGTCTTAACGGTTTTTTTGAGTATCTTTCTAGCTCCCTTCTTGTCCCAATGTCGCCTCATCCGCTTAAGCGCTCTTTCTTGAATCCCATAACGCTGCTTTCTGCTTTTTAGTTCAGGCCACTTTTGGGATAAAAGGCTTGTGAACTCCAGGATTTCTCGCTTTCTTATCTTATCCCACAGAGGAGGCATGATATAGGAAAGCTGGTCCATCCGCTCCTTAGTATTCAATGGTCTGTCAAACAATCTGGCCCTGTGCAGGTCTAAGAGTACAAATCGTCCTCTGCTTCTGTCAAAGAAGACGTTGTTTAAGTGGAAGTCAGGCTGGAAAACTCCGGCATCTGAAAGTCCGGTTATCAGCTGATAAAAAGCGTAAATAATCTCACGTTTTTCCTTGAGTTGCAGATTAGGCCAGGTTGATGCCAAAAAAGACTCAAGGTCCTGGCCGATTACTTTTTGGGTCACAAAATAGCTTAGCCCTTTTGACAAACCGTGAGCCAGCGGAGGGGCAGTCAGCCCATGCTGATGTAATGCCTTGGCAAGTGTCCATTCCTTTTTTCCAGGATCACGAAGTCTCAAAAAAGACGGCTTCAGCAGAAAAACCTTTATGAAAAGATCTCCATTGCAATAAACCCTCCTTCTCGCCGTTTCCTTGACAAGCAATGTTTCGTTTGAACTCAACAGCTTTTCAAGATCAAAGTCAGCGTTGAAGGCATCCCGGCCCTTAGCATTAGGATGCATTGGCAGCGGATAAGGCCCGGCAGGCTTTTTGTGATGGCAAAGGTTCTGGATATGCATAGAGAATTTTGGCCATTTTGTTCTTATAGTTTTTTATCTCTAATGAAAAACTCTTTGGCTTAAACTGGTTTTTACTGCCTGATATACCTCTTCAACACTGATTAGGGACATGCAGTTTGGATCATTACAATATTTTTGCAGACAAGGCGAGCATGGTTTCGGCTTCCTTATGACTTTGTGGATTTCAAGGTCCTGGTATGGCCCTGTATGACGTACAGGAGTGGGTACAAAAAGAGATATTGTAGGGATCTTCAGTGCCACTGCAATATGAAAAGGGCCTGTATCGTTAGTTATAAAGAGATCCAGCCCTTTGATCGCGGCAGGTAGCTTTTTTAAGGGCAGGCGCCCTGCAAGGTTGATTACTCTGGGTTTCTGATTGGATACAGTGGTTATCCCTTCAGCTATCTTTTTGCCAATCTTTTCGTCTCCAGGTCCCCCGAACAGGATGATATTGACATCTTCCGAATCAGCCAGGAGTCTCTTTCCAAGTTCTGAGAAGTGTCCTTGTGGCCAAGCCTTGAATGGTCTTGAGGCAGATATCTGGAATCCTATCCTTTTGTTTTTTGCATAGTTGCATCCCAGGCCGTTAAGCAGATCATCCCAGAATGTTTCGGCCTCTTCAACCGCTACAGGCAATACCATCTGCTTGTCCTGGGGGGAATCAAGCTTTACTTTGAAGAGTGTGCGCAATACGTCGAGTCTCTGTTCTATTACATGTGCTTCATCTCTATATGGGATCCTTACATTAAGAAACGGGGCAACGGTTTCATCCTTGCGACCAATACGGGCAATAAAAGGAATCCGGGCCAGGTAGGCGGCCTGAACAGGGCAGGGATCACTGTCATGAAATACCAGACACAGGTCATAGCTTCCTGACCTGATTCTGTTTAACAGGGAAAATAACCTTTTGTATTTTCTGTAATAAGGAATTATTACCCTGATATCAGGATTATTTTCAAAAAGCACGGAGAACTTTTCCCTGACCATGTAATCTATGGATGCATTTGGTAGAATGCGGCGCGTGGCTCTCACAGCCGGCGTGGAGAGCAGGGCGTCTCCTATGGCAGTTGAGGAAACTGCCAATACATTTCTGATTTCATCAGGGTCAAGTTCATTGACCGGTGTTCTCTTTCTTTTTTCCTTCCCCCTTGTGACCAAAAAAACTTTCCATGCCGCCTTGTTTAAGAGTTTCATGGCAGCACCGCCTTGAACTGGGCCATCCACTTGGCCGGGATGAAAAGTGACCACAACTGGCGTGCCTTGAGTCCATTTTTTCCAATTTCAGAGCTGAGCAGATTGGATACACCCTGTTTTTCAAAAAGCCTGTAGAAGTCATCCGGGGCATCCATAATTA
>DQXT01000086.1 GCA_011042225.1 Deltaproteobacteria bacterium
AAAAATTAAAAAGACATGGCTTGTGGATCTCTTTGTTGGATAATTAAGTTGCTAAAAATCTTATTTAACAAGTAGAACAAGCCATGCACAGAGTAAAAACCATATTTCGGAACTACTCAAACCGTGTCCGAGATATCAACCCGAAAAGGCGTTAAAACACTATACAGGAAGATCGGTGGGTGAAATCCTTTAAGAAATGTCAAAAAAATACCTTATAGCCAACAATAAACGGGGCACCGTATATTTGAAAGCCTGTGAATTCTACTTACTGATCCAGAATATCCCTGATTTTTTTAGAAAGATCTTTAATACTGAAAGGCTTTTGGATAAAACCATTACAACCTCTTTTAAGGATCTCGCTAGCTTCACCATTAATGCTGTAACCACTTGAAAGGAGGACCTTAACATCAGGGCTGATCTGCTTTATCCGCTTGTAGACCTCGCCCCCACCCATTATCGGCATGATCATGTCAAGGATCATCAAGTCAATCTTATCTTTATTTATCTTAAGCACATCGATGGCCTCTCGACCCCCTCCGGCCGAAAGTACCTTATAGCCCAACTTTCTCAGCAACTCTTTGCCGACATCGATGATAATTTTCTCATCGTCAATCAAAAGAATTGTTTCACTTCCCCGTTTGAGTCCTTCCTCTATGACAACAGACTTCTTATCGTCAAGCACAGTCTCTACTGCCGGCAGATAAATATTAAAAGTGGAACCTTGCCCCTTCAGGCTATTGACGTTGATAATACCGCCATGATTCTTGATAATCCCATAGGCTGAAGCCAGACCCAGCCCCGTACCCCAGCCCTTTTCTTTTGTAGTAAAAAAGGGATCAAAGATCATTTGTCGGGTGACCTCATCCATACCTGTGCCGGTATCCGTAACAGATATATGGACGTATCTTCCGGCTCGCAGGCCATACGGCTTTGTATCGCTTTCATCCAGGGTGATGTTGCTCGTTTCCAAATAAAGATATCCCCCGGCGGGCATGGCCTGCCAGGCGTTAACGTAAAGATTCAAAAGCACCTGTTCAATCTGACCCCGATCAACTTCTACAGTCCAGGGATCCTGCTCATATTTTTCAATAACGGTAATCTCTTTCTTGGTACGGCCGAACATGCTCAAACTCTTTTTGACGATTTCATTGATGTCTGTCGGCCTAACATTGTATTTTCCGCCCATGGCAAACCCTAAAAGCTGTCTGGTCAACCCCGCTCCACTTTTGACCTGATCTTCAATGCTTTTGAGCCAACGATAATGGGGATGTGTCTTGTCAAGATCATTCAATACCAAAGAAGCGTATCCCTGGATGCCCATTAGCAGATTGTTGAAGTCGTGGGCAACCCCGCCCGCCAGAGTGCCTATGGATTCCATCTTTTGAGCGTGCAACAGCTGGGCTTCGAGTTTCCTTTTCTCCTCCTCAACCCGCTTATGTTCCTCCATTTCCTCTTTAAGCTCATGAGCATAGATGATGGATTGGTCATAAGCGACCTGTAAGGCTCTTTCTGCCTGCCTGCGATCGGTGATCTCTATAATGTTTCCCATTATAGCAGATCTTCCTCCATATTCGATGCAATTTGCCATCATTTCGCACCAGATTATCTCCCCGTCCTTTCTGAGTCTTTGAACCTCATACTGAAAAGGGACAAAGGCCCCTTCCATTCTCTTAGATACTATTTGCGCTAATTTTTCCCTTTCATCAGGAGGAACAAGTGTTAGGTATTCCTTTCCCAGCAGTTCTTCAGGCGCATAACCATGGATTTGTGCAAATTTGTCGTTGACAAACACATATTTTCCATCCTGATGAATGAAGACGCCGGTAAGGGAATATTCAACAACCTTTTTGTACTTCTCCTCTGTTTCACACAACGCCTCCTCCGCTCGCTTCCTGTCGGTAATATCCCTCGCTAAGCTTACTACTTGGAATATATTTCCATCATCATCAAAAATTGGCGTAGCCTGAGCATCAAAGTACTTTACGGTACCATCCTTCAATATCGTGGATTTTTCCATACGAACCGCTTCACCTTTTTTAAAAACAGGTTGAACAGGACATATTTCACAAGGTTTGTCGCGCTGTTGAAATACTTTGTAGCACTTTTTGCCGATAACCTGTTCTCTATTCAATCCTGACAGCTCAAGACGATATTCATTAACTTCTTGGACGTTCAGGCTTTTGTCCATGATAGACAAAATGTCATTGACAGACTTAAAGATCGCCTGCACTTTTCTGGCTGTTTTTTTGACTTTATCCAGCGCCTGATTTCGCTCTTGTTCCAGTTCTATATCGTGTATGGCAAAAGCGATATCATCAGCAACCTCTTTTAACAAGCTTTGCTCTTCCTCATCCGAAATAAAATCGTCCGGGATAGATGCACACAATATGCCGTACACCCTTTCCCCGTGCTCGAACCGGACAGTCATCCCCGCCTTGCCGCTATACATAACGGACATAGGGCAGTCAGGGCAGTCTAAGCAAGGGTCTTCGGTTACCAGAACCTGCGACTGGGACAGTACCTTCTTAACGCAAGAAGTCAGGTCGCCACGCTTAATCAAATCGAGTATGGGCAGAAAATCCTCACCCAAACCGGCTTCAGCACCCGTCAAAAACCCGCCGCTATTGTCCAACAGGACTATCCACACGTTATAATAGCCGCGAGTCTCAATAAGTTTTTCACAGGCGAGTTTAAGCAGCCTCTCAATATCCCTTTCTCTAGTGATGAGTTTGTTGACGTTGCGAATGGCACGAAGCACTAAATTGAGATGCTCTATTCTCTCCTCGGTCCGCCTGCGCTCGGCAATCCTTTGTTCCTCAATCTGAAAGATCTCCCAGAAGAGACGGGCGGCTTCATGATCCATGAATCCGACGTGTTCCGGTTTGCTTCGGGCAATATCCTTGGCTGTCTCTTCACGATCTGTAAGCTCGATAATCATATTGAGATCTTTCAGTTTGTACAGATCCCGGTAGTCTGTTGTTGTATAAATCCCGCTCTCCCGGGCAAAGCGATAACCAGCGGCCGCAGTATTGGTACACGCCAAACCTATGAGTTTCATGTTAAGCTGGCTGAGCCTCTCGGCAGATATCATGTCCATGATGGGCTTGCACCCAGAGCCACCGCCAACAATGGCTATGTTAAGTGCCTTTGTCTTTTCCATTGATTTATCCATTTCCATTGGTTCGAGTGCACAAAAATCGGCATCATCATAGCAAGGTGATTATTTAAATTAATCTACGAAATTCATTACCGTCAACTTTTTGTGTAAATTTCTCATAGGCCAATTCTTTGAAAAACTGCGGGTTGTTATATATTTTCTCCTTTTCTCAAATATCAAAACGGATCATCCCAAAGAGCTTCTCCGGCTGCTCCCGGACCTCCTTGAAAATTTCTACTGCCACAGGTACGCTGCGATATCAATGATACTTATCTTTATCCATAAAGCATATGATAATTAAAGTTTATGCACCGGGACGAGCTTCTGGTTTGAACGTTTGGAGATATTGTTATGCATATTAAGAGAGTAAATCTTTATCCAGACAAATTCCCAACAACAGAACACTATCCTTTTAATCTGAAGATTTTTCATGAGACAAAAGGCATTTCGTTCGATTCGCCGGTGACGTTCTTCGTAGGAGAAAATGGAACTGGAAAATCGACTTTGCTTGAGGCCATAACTCATAAATGCGGCATATATATATGGGGTTGCATTGAAAGAAAACGCTTGAAGGTCAACTTGTATGAGCAAAGGCTGTACGAGGCTATTGACATCGAATGGGCTGATGGCCCTGTACACGGGTCATTTTTCGCGTCCCAGGTATTCCGCAACTTCGCCCAGATATTGGACGAATGGGCAGCATCAGATCCTGGATCGCTCGAGTATTTTGGGGGTAAATCTTTAGTAACCCAATCTCATGGACAGTCTCTCATGTCGTTTTTCAAGGCCCGGTACAAAATCAAAGGGATTTATTTTATGGACGAACCAGAGACTGCGCTCTCAGCGAAAAGCCAACTGGATTTGCTCGCGTTGCTCAAAGACATGGGCCGGGCAGGGCATGCACAATTTATTGTAGCCACTCATTCTCCTATCCTCCTGGCATGTCCTGGGGCAAAGATTTACAGTTTTGACCATGTGCCGGTTAAGCAGGTTGCTTACGAAGAGACGGAACAGTTCCAGATATACAAGGGCTTTATGAAGGACAGAAATAAATACCTGGAGGCAATAAAAGAAAATACTATTTGACTTTAAAAGGAAAAAAAATTAGTTTTTTCCCGATTTGGGGTCAAATTTGGTGTCTACATGCCTATAGCGTTAACTATCAGACATTAAATTTCGGGAATGTCTAAAATATCTACTAGTTACTTTTATAGGGAACAGCATGCCATGCCGGAATGAACATAATCTTATTAAACAATTATTGTAATAATTGGACATGTCAAACTCAGGTTTGCTTAATTTTAAAATTCACCCAATAAAGATAGCTGTTTTAATAAAACGAAAAGAGACAAGGAGAAAAAATGAAAAGAACGATGTTTTTTCTTGACCAAAAGGACATGCCGACTCACTGGTATAATATCCAGGCTGATCTGCCGGAACCCTTGCCGCCGGTTTTACATCCCGGGACTGGTCAGCCGGTAACCCCTGATGATCTGGCCCCACTGTTTCCCATGGAGTGTATTAAGCAGGAGGTAAGTACTGAACGCTGGATCGAGATACCTGAGGAACTGCAGGAAATATATCATACCTGGAGACCAACGGTATTGCATCGGGCATATCGTCTGGAGAAGGCCCTAGATACGCCCGCAAAGATTTTTTACAAATATGAAGGGACAAACCAGGCCGGAAGCCACAAGCCCAATAGCGCTACGGCCCAGTGCTACTACAATGTTAAGGAAGGTATTAAACGTATAACCACCGAGACCGGTGCAGGGCAATGGGGAAGTGCTTTAAGCATGTCCGGTGCGTTCTTCGATGTGGAGATCAAGGTCTATATGGTTAGAATCAGCTATGATCAGAAGCCATATCGCCGTATAGCAATGGAACTCTGGGGAGCAAAGTGTATACCCAGTCCCAGCACGGAAACCCAGGCGGGAAGGGCTATGCTGGAAAAATGGCCCGATTGCCCCGGCAGCTTGGGACTTGCCATTAGTGAAGCGATAGAGGAAGCCGTAAGTCGTGATGATACCCACTACTCTCTGGGAAGTGTACTCAATCATGTCTTGCTCCACCAGACAATCATAGGGGAAGAAACAAGGAGACAGATGGAGATGGCGGATGCCTATCCCGATATTATAGTGGGCAACATCGGTGGTGGCTCTAACTACGCCGGCCAGTTCCTGCCTTGGATCCGGGATAAGATAAGCGGGGAAAGGCCGGATTTGCGCATTATATGTGTTGAGCCTGAAAGCTGTCCCACAGTGACCAGGGGATTATATGCATATGACTTTGGTGACGCTGTAGGGATGACTCCTCTGCTGAAGATGCATACCCTGGGTCATGGTTTTATTCCGCCCCCGGTTCATGCCGGCGGATTGCGTTATCATGGAATGGCGCCCATTATATGTCACCTTCGTGAACTGGGCCTTGTTGAGGCCGTATCCACATCCCAGGTTCCCACCTTTGAAGCCGGAGTGCAGTTTGCCCGCACAGAGGGAATTATTTCAGGGCCTGAGCCATGTCACAATATCAGGGTAGCCATTGATGAAGCCCTCAAATGCAAAGAATCCGGCGAGGCAAAAACGATCTTGATAGCCCACAGCGGACACGGGCACTTCGATCTTTCTGCCTATGACAGGTATCTGTCGGGTGAGCTTGTGAATTATGCCTATCCCGAGGAAGATGTAAAGAAGGCCCAGGCCGATCTGCCCAGGATACCGACCTGAGAAAGATGTTTTGAAAACAGTTTAACATCTTTAATGGCGTACTCACAATTTTTATGTATCAAGAATTGTAAGTGCGCCTTTTTATATAGGGGAAAAAATTGATCGACCGGTACGATGATAAAATAATACGATGCCCCAGGGTGGGCGGCGAAGTCAATTTCAAGTTCTGCCGTTGCGAGAACAATATGTTTCCCTGTGGATGGATAATCGGTTGCTGGTACAGGCAAATAGATATCAACAAATTTCTGAAAGAACATTACTCAACTGAAGAGCTTCACAGAATATTTGTGCTTCCAAGGCCCAAAGTTGAAAGCCTGGTTAATTTGATTGAACAGGCAAAGCAAAGGAAGAAAAAGACATCTTGAGACGAAAGGAGATTTAGGCCTAATTTTTTCAAATTGTAGTGTATCTATTATCTGAA
>DQXT01000069.1 GCA_011042225.1 Deltaproteobacteria bacterium
AACGTAATGCGCCGAGATGGATTAGGGCGCTTCAAAAATTTGGTTTTTTGCCGAAAGTTCAACAGGGTTGCTCTGCCTGCTGATACACGGCTAAAGCAAACAAAACTTGAGCTAATTGCGCCGGCAATGTCCGGAAAGAAGTAGTTCGTCTACAACGGCCGAGTATTTTCACGGTAAATAGGAAGATGGCAGAAAAGATTATGCCGCTAACCCTTTTTGGATTTCGCTTTGCATGGATTCCACAACTGCAACGGGATCATTAGCTTCCCTGATAGGACGACCAACAACTACATAATCAGCACCGTTTTTTATGGCATCTTGAGCTGTTACGATTCGTGTCTGATCATCTTCAGAAATCTCAATATTTTTGCCTGGCCTTATGCCTGGAGTAACTATGAGAAAACCGTCTCCCAGGGTTTCTCTTAGGCGAGATGCCTCAAGACCGGAAGAAACAACGCCGTCACATCCCAGCTTTAAAGCACGCCTGGCCCGGCTAAAAACCAAATCCTCGATTGTACCGGAGAAGCCCATTTCCTCCATGTCCTCTTCTCCATAACTGGTCAATACAGTAACAGACAGAATTTTAATGTCCTTTTTTTCTTGAACTGCTGCCCGAAGAATAGGATCATTGCCATGTACAGTGGCAAATGTAATATTTCTGTTTCTCAACTGTCTGATAGCCAATTTGACCGTCTCCGGAACATCAAAAAACTTTAGGTCAACCATAACCTTATGGCCGCGTTCTGTAATCATTTCAATAACTGGAAACCACTCAGCAAGAAATAATTGCAGACCGACTTTATAGAAATTTATGTGGTTTCCTAATAGATCAATCCATTTTTTTGCCTCTTCTTTGGATTTTACATCTAGGGCAAAGATAATACGTTCATTCAATGGAATACTTTTGTGTTCCATGGTGTCAATATTCCTATACTTAATTTGGGGTTAACCAATCAAAATTCGATATTTTTCGGAGTTCTGGGAAAAGGAATGACATCCCTGATATTGCTTATTCCCGTAAGGAACATCAAAAGTCGCTCAAATCCGAGGCCAAAACCGCTATGCGGAACGCTGCCATATTTCCTTGAATCAAGATACCACCAGTAATCCTGCAAGGGCATATCCATTTCTCTCATTCGCGCCTCCAGCACATCAAATCGTTCCTCACGCTGGCTTCCACCAATTATTTCCCCTATTCGAGGCACAAGAATATCCATGGCTGCAACGGTCATGTTGTCATCGTTAAGCCTCATGTAAAACGGTTTTATGTCTTTAGGATAATTATAGACAGTTACTGGTTTTTTGAAATATTCTTCAGTAAGATAGCGTTCATGTTCAGTCTGGAGATCCTTGCCGTATTTAATCTCATATTCAAATTTCTTTTTTGACTTTTCAAGAATATTAATAGCTTCTTTGTAACTGATCCTCTCGAAATCAGAGGACAAAGTGTTTTGTATTGTATCTTTAAGTTTTTTGTCAACAAATTTTGCGAAAAGCTCTATGTCTTCTGCGCAATTTTTTTGTACAATACCGGTTAGATATTTTAACATCTCCTCTGCAACATCCATGTCATCATCAAGATCACAAAACGCCATCTCTGGTTCAACCATCCAGAATTCAGCTGCATGCCGCGATGTATTGGAATTTTCTGCGCGAAACGTGGGACCAAATGTATAAACGTCACCAAGTGCAAGCGCGAACATTTCAGCTGACAACTGGCCGGATACGGTCAGCCCGGCCTCCTTTCCAAAAAAATCCGCAGAATAATCGGTCTTTCCATTAATGCTTGGCATATTTTCCATATCAAGAGTTGTCACCTGAAAAAGTTCTCCTGCTCCTTCACAATCAGAACCCGTCAGTATAGGCGTATGGATGTATCTGAATCCTCTGTCTCTGAAAAATTTGTGTATAGCGTATGAAAGTTCTGATCTTATCCTGAAGGCAGCGCCGTATTTGTTCGTTCTTGGACGCAGGTGGGCAATGGTCCTCAGGAACTCATCACTGTGGCGCTTCTTTTGGAGTAGATAGTCCTCAGGGGCAATGCTGATTATTTCTATATTCTTTGCACTGATTTCCCACTTTTGGCCCTTTCCGGGTGATTCCGCCAGACTGCCAGAGACCGCCACAGCGGAACCCGTAGTAAGTCGGCAGATATCATCATAATTATCAAGTGAATTGTCAGCAATTACTTGAATATTTTTGAGGCAGGACCCGTCATTTACCTCGATGAACGAAAATCCTTTTGCGCTGCGCCTAGTCTTTACCCATCCTTTAACAACTACTTTATCAACTGTCTTATCAAGGTACAGCAGTTTATTGATCTTTATACGTTTAGTCATACGGTTGCCTTCCAATATCCTGCCAAAGGCGAAATCTGAGTTGGTTACAGCGGATGTGCCGGGCTATTATCCGCGCCATATTATTCCAGGACGTATATGCTTTTCTTTGCGCAAATATCCTTTAGGCCTTTAGGCCACACACTGACGGAGACCTCTCCTATATGAGCCGTACGCAACAGATACATAAAGGTTCTGGACTGTCCAATGCCTCCTCCGATACTCAAGGGTATCTCATCGTTAAGGATTGCCTGATGATAGGGAAGCTTGAGAAAATTTTCCTGTCCGGCCACCTTCAACTGCACTTTCAGAGTTTCTTTTGTAACCCTTATTCCCATCGAGGTTAATTCATGGCGTCTTTTAGTCACCGGATTCCATACAAGAATATCGCCGTTTAAACCATGATACTGCTCGCCATTTTTGACTATAGTTTCAGTAACCCAGTCATCATAGTCTGCAGCACGCATCTCATGGGGGTATCCGTCCTTTAAAGGTTGACCAATGCCGATGATAAAAATAGCAGGGGCCTTTTCCTGAATGACCATGGTTTCACGTTCTTTTCGGGGCATATTCGGATATAAATCAAGAATCTCTTCAGCATGAAGAAATACAATTTCCTCGGGGAAGTCAATGTATTTATCTGTTTTAAGAGCAGGAAATTTTTCCTGCGCCATTTTGCCCGCTCCATATATTACTTTCCAAATTCTTCTAACAATATTCTTAAGAAAATCGAGGTTGCGATCTTTTTCGGTGATAGCCAATTCCCAATCCCACTGGTCAACATAGGCGCTGTGATCATGATCAAGGAAATAATCCTTGCGCACAGCCTTCATATCGGTGCATATACCTTCCCCGATTTTACAGTCGAATTGTTTAAGTGCCATGCGCTTCCACTTTGTAGCAGCTTGGACTACCTGGGCTTGAATAGGATTATCAAGACCAAGTCCGCACAAAAATTCCACTGGTGTTCGCGAACCATCGCGATCAAGATAATCATTCATACCACTATTTTTATCAACAATCATGGGGACCTGGACCATCTGCATATTAAGTTCCCTGCACAGATTTTCTTCAACATAGTTTTTTACTGCAAAGATAGCTTTCATCCTTTCCATGGGAGAAAGGAGTGGTTTATAGTCGTCAGGTAATGCCCTTTCTACTTCTTTATAATTGCCGATTCCAGGTCCGGCTAAATCGGCTTTCAGGTCTGACATAATGTTTTCCTCCTATTATTTTGATTACACACCAGAAATCTTGAAGGGCTTAATCTTAACTGCTAAATCAAATAAAACAAATTTTTGATTTTCGCACGTTTTTTAAATTAATCTTCAGACACCCGTTATTCGAGGCCCGAGAAATCAAACCTATAGCAGACACGCCCATACTGAAGTAAAAGGGGTATTGGGTTTTGTAGTGAAAGGGGATCTGGCCGCGCGGATAAAAAAGGTGAAGAAGGGCGGTGGTATTGGATATCCACCGCCCTTCTTTTATTTTATACCGAGTTCCTTTTCCTTTTCGGCCACTACCAGTCTGGTTTTGACTGCGGTGTCAGGTGTGAGGCTCATCGAGTCTATGCCGCATTCAACCAAAAATGCCGCAAAATCAGGGAAGTCACTTGGGGCTTGGCCGCATATTCCGATCTTGCAATTCGCCTTTTTTGCAGTGTCTATGACCTGTCTGACCATACGTTTTACTGCCTCGTTTCGTTCATCATAGATGTGGGATACGAGTTCAGAGTCGCGATCAAGCCCGAGGATAAGCTGTGTAAGGTCATTCGATCCTATGGAAAAGCCGTCAAAGACCTCGGCAAACTGATCCGCAAGGATGACGTTGCTCGGGATCTCACACATGACATAGACCTCCAGACCGTTTTCACCCTGAACCAGGCCATGCTTTTTCATGACTTCAATGACCTGCTTCCCCTCTTTAACAGTACGGCAGAATGGGATCATGACCTTTACGTTTGTAAGACCCATGTCATTGCGCACCTTCTTGAGCGCCTCGCACTCCAGGGCAAAGGCAGGCTCAAAGGCCTCTGCATAGTAACGGGATGCGCCGCGCCACCCGATCATCGGATTGCTTTCAACAGGCTCATACTGATGTCCACCTATCAAATTGGCGTATTCGTTGCTTTTGAAGTCCGACATTCGGACAATGACGTCCTTGGGATAAAAACCTGCTCCAATGGTAGCCACACCCTGTGCCAGGGTATCTACAAAAAACTGGAACTTGTCATCATAGGCGGCGGTTTTTGCGTCAATGGCATCTATCAATTCTGCAATCTCTTGATCAGATGCGGCCTTTTGCTTTAATTCCGAATAGTTGAGCAGAGCAAGGGGATGGATACCTATGTAGGAGTTAATGATAAATTCAAGACGTGCAAGCCCGACTCCCTCATTGGGTATTTGGCCTTGTGTAAATGCCTTATCTGGAATCCCGACATTCATCATTATATGTGTCTTGGTCCTAGGCACCTCACTGAAATCAATACGCTCGACTTCAAAATCCAGCAGACCATTATAGATCAGCCCCTCTTCACCCTCTGCGCAGGAGACAGTGACATCCTGACCTGTAGACAACCTATCAGTGCCGTCATCAGTGCCCACCACGCAAGTGATGCCCAGTTCTCTGGATACTATGGCTGCATGGCAGGTGCGTCCGCCCCGGTTAGTGACTATGGCCGATGCGATTTTCATTATGGGTTCCCAGTCCGGATCGGTCATATCGGTAACCAGGACCTCTCCTTTTTTGAATTCCAGGATCTTGCTGGCGTCTTGAATAATATTGACCTTGCCCTGGCTTATCTTGGCACCGACTGCCTTTCCGGTGGCAAGAATTTCTCCGGTCTCTTTAAGGCGATAGGTCTCCATAAAGTTTTTGTCTTTCTGGGAATGAACCGTCTCGGGTCTGGCTTGAACGATGAAGAGTCCACCTGTGCCGACTTTAACCCCATCACCATCCTTGGCCCATTCTATGTCCATAGCCTTACCGTAATGATCTTCTATAATGCATGACCATTTGGCCAGGGTGACCAGTTCATCATCTGAGAGAACAAAGTGGTTACGCTCTTCATCCGAAGTGGCTACATTTTTGACCGGGTTTTGAGGATCACTGGTATAGATCATCTTTTTCTGCTTGAGACCAAGCCGCTTGCTAACTACCGGACGATAACCTCCTTTCAAGGTCGGTTTGAAGACATAAAACTCATCGGGGTTAACTGCGCCCTGGACTACGTTTTCACCCAAACCCCAAGCTCCCGTGATATAAACCACATCCTCAAAGCCGCTCTCTGTATCTATAGTAAATATGACCCCTGCGCTGGAACTGTCACTGCGCACCATCTTTTGTACTACTATGGAGAGATAGACATCAAAATGTCCGAATCCCTTGTCTTGGCGATAGGAAATGGCACGGTTGGTAAACAGGCTGGCAAAACAGCGCTGGCAGGCATTAAGGAGTTGCTCGGACCCCCTGATGTTTAGATATGTCTCCTGCTGCCCGGCAAAGGACGCATCAGGAAGATCTTCGGCAGTGGCTGAAGATCTTACAGCAACATCGACATCCTTACCGTAAATCTTTTCCATCATGGAATATGAATTCTTGATAGCCTTATCCAGGTCATCAGGAAATTTGCTATTTAGAATTATGTTCCTAGCCTTTTCTCCCCTTTTGCCTAAGTCAGCAATATCGTGAGTATCCAAGCCATCGAGCGCATCCCTTATGGCCTGCTCGATACCGGCCTCTTTCAGGAGATGTTTGTATGCATCAGCTGTGATGGCAAAACCGTTAGGCACCATCACACCCTTTTCAGTGAGACGCCTGTACATCTCGCCTAGAGATGCGTTTTTCCCACCGACCAAAGGTACGTCTTTGATCGCAATTTCGTTAAACCAGAGAATAAATGGCCTATCATTCATAATCAGTACTCCTTG
>DQXT01000039.1 GCA_011042225.1 Deltaproteobacteria bacterium
ATGATATCAACAAGTTAAACAAAAACAGGTTTTTGACTATCCTATTGAAATCATTGAATTTTTTGTTGAACATTTGCGCATCATAAATTGATTCCGGATTTACTTCACCCAAAAAAGTGGGAAGCTTCAGTAACTATAGTATAATACAGAAAATCGTTGTAATTACCTTATATCGAAAAAAATCGTTCGGTTGATTAATGCCTCGTTCCGCCTGTACCTGAAAGGCGAATTGGGTACCTTTCACTAATAAAGCACTTAACAAATAATGTTAAGTGCTTGATATATTGGAGCCGGCATTCGGACTTGAACCGAAGACCTGCTGATTACGAATCAGCTGCTCTACCACTGAGCTATGCCGGCCTGATCGACGAACTGTTTTTATCATGCGACTTTACGGCTGGTCAAGGGCAAATTTGCACCGGGTAAAAAATGTCCTGGATCTCAGCATTTAATAGTGAAATGTATGTAAGGTAAAGGGGGTATTGCCTTGTCTTTAGACAGTATCATCATTATCATATTTTTTACATACCGGATAGTTGGGTAAAATTTCCTGGACACGGTTCATAAAATAAAAAAACCGAAGGAGGTGGTGAAAACCATAAGAGAGAGGTAAATCGTACAGGGCATAACCGATAAACATTCAACAGAGGAGACATATAATGAACAGGAAGGGGTTTGCAGTATGGTGGTGTTCCATGTTTGTGTTCTGTTTTGCAGGTATGGCGACCGGAGCGGAAGAGGCCTGTATTACCTGTCACAGGACCATTTCCCCGGGTCAGGTAGCAGACTGGGATTCCAGCAGACACAGTGCAGAAGACGTGACCTGCTCGGTCTGCCATGGAGAGGAGCACACAGACGCTCAGGATTTCAGGGAGGCCGTTTTGCCTGACGAACATGTGTGTGCCCAGTGCCATGAAGAACAATTCAGCTCTTTTGTCAGAGGCAAGCACAATTTTGGGTGGTCCGCCCTGAATGCCCTGCCGGTTACACACGTTGAGCCCGATGAGTTAATGGAGGGTGGCAGGGGCTGCGGCGGTTGTCACAACATGGGTGTCAAGAGTGATGCCCAGAAAAAGGAACAGCGGGACAAGGGATATCGTTATCAGAACAACTCCTGCGATGAATGCCACACCAGGCACAGCTTCGCCAAAAAAGAGGCCCGGGACCCCAGGGCGTGTCAGCAGTGCCACATGGGCTACGATCACCCCCAGTGGGAGATGTGGAGCAGCGCAAAGCACGGCACCCGCTGGTTTGTTAAGGAAGGCGGAAGATTGCCTGAAAATGCCCCGGCCCCTACATGCCAGGAGTGCCACCTGCCTGACGGGACCCATGAGAACAGGACAGCCTGGGGTTTTCTGGGCGTAAGACTGCCGCTTCCTGAAGACAAGCAGTGGGCTGCCGACAGGGTGACCATTCTCAAGGCCCTTTGTGTTTTGAATCCGGAGACAGGGGAACCGACCGCGCGGCTGGAGGCGGTAAAGTCTCTGGACATGGTCCGTTTGACCGAAGAGGCATGGCTTACAGAGAGGAACAAGATGATCAAAACCTGCGCCAGGTGCCATTCTGAAAATTATGCAAGAGAGCAACTGGCTTATGGCGATTCCATGATGCAGAAAGCAGACAGATTGATGGCAGAGGCTATAGAGATTGTTGCCGGCCTTTACAAAGACGGCATTATTCAAAAACCTGATAATTATGTCTTTGCCTATCCGGACTTTCTGTATTTCATGAGGACAGGTGGCGGCAATATGGCCCAGATGTCTCATATAGATCAGGTTCTGTTAGAGATGTATATGAAGCACAGGATGCGCACATATCAGGCATTTTTCCATGTCAACCCTGACTATGCCTACTGGTACGGTTGGGCCATGATGACTAAAGACCTTGGTGAGATCAAGGAACTTGCCCATACCATGAGGGCTGCGGCCAGGATGGAAAGATAACATGTGCGGATCAGATTGGTTCCGGCTGAAAGATAAGGAGGAGCAGTGATGCAAAAATATGTATGTACTGTCTGCGGATATGTATATGTCCCGAATGAAGGCGATCCGGACAACGGAATAGCAAAGGGGACCCCTTTCGAGGAACTGCCCGACGACTGGGTATGTCCGGTATGTGGTGCCGAAAAGGACCAGTTTGATCCGGAATAAGATAATTTTCCTGATTCACCGGTACATGGTTCGCCATGTACCGGTGAATCCCTGCATGGAGGGCAGGCGGCATGAAGGTCTGTGAAATAAAAAAAGACATATACTGGGTGGGGGCCGTGGACTGGAGCATGCGTGACTTCCACGGCTATTCAACTTACAAGGGCAGTACTTACAACGCCTTTCTGGTCATAGATGACAAGATCACTTTGTTTGATACCGTCAGGAGCGGGTTCAGGAGTGACCTGCTGCATAATATCAGGACCATAATTGATCCCTCAAAAATTGATTACATGGTGGTAAATCACGTTGAGATGGATCACACTGGTTCATTGCCTGACGTCCTGGAGGCAGTGAGGCCGGAAAAGCTGTTTTGTTCCTCCATGGGCAAAAAGGCACTCCTGGACCATTTCCACAGGCCGGATTGGCCCTATGAAGTGGCAGCGCCAGGTGACATCCTGAGCCTGGGCAGGAGGTCCGCACAGTTTATTGAGACCAGAATGCTTCACTGGCCGGACAGTATGTTTTCATATATACCAGAGGAAAAATTGCTCATATCCAGTGATGGATTTGGCCAGCACTGGGCCACCAGTGAAAGGTTCGACGATGAAGTGGATCTTTCCGAGCTGATGTCGCATGCGGCGAAGTATTATGCCAACATACTACTTCTCTTTTCTCCGCTGGTAAGAAAGCTCCTGGAAAGGCTAAAAGAACTCGGTATTGAAATAGATATGATAGCCCCTGACCATGGACTTATCTGGCGTTCCCATGTCAAGGACATCCTTGAGGCTTACGCAGACTGGGCCCACCACAGAAGCAGGAAGAAGGCACTGGTGATCTATGACACCATGTGGCACAGTACGGAGACCATGGCCAGGGCGGTAGCAAGCGGCATAGAACAGCAGGGGGTGAGCATAAAGCTGATGGACCTCAGGTTTAACCACCGCAGTGATATAATTGCCGAAGCGCTTGACAGCAGAGGGCTGGTATTCGGCTCACCTACACTGAACAACGGTATACTGCCCAGAATGGCGGCACTGCTCTCCTATATGAAGGGTCTGAAACCCAGAGAAAAGATCGGCGCTGCATTCGGGTCTTATGGATGGAGCGGTGAAGCGGTAAAACTCATGAATAATTACATGAAGGAAATGGATTTTGATATTGTTGAACCGGGTATAAGGGTGAAATATGTACCTACCCATGATCACCTGAAGGAGTGTGTGGAGATGGGTAAAAGAATAGGCCGGGCAATAAACAGGACAGGGGATTGAGTGATTTTTTGCATGGTCAAATAGTTTCAGGTATTCAGTGAATGGGTGAAGTAAAGAAGTAAGAGGAGAACACGGATATGCGACAGGATATTGCAAAAGACACGGCCAAGAAGAGTCCGAGAATCCTTCGACGCAGGGTCCGTGAGCTTCTGGGTTCGGGAGATCTGGAACAGGTCGTCAGTGAGATGAGAAAAATCTCCCCCCGCAAGGCCATTAATCCTCTCATTTCAGCATTTTATGACAGTGATTCCGAGATAAGGCTTAAGGCCGTGAAGGCCTTCGGGCAGTTGGTTGCCGACCTGGCGGAAGAGAATATGGAGGAGGCAAGGGTTGTTATGCGTCGTCTCATGTGGACCCTGAATGACGAGTCCGGCGGAATAGGGTGGGGGGCCCCTGATGCCATGGCAGAGGCCATGGCCTGCAGTCCCCGCCTGGCCGAAGAATATGTCCGTATTCTTGTCTCCTATATCAGGGAAGACGGAAACCTCCTGGAATTCGAGCCGCTGAGGAGAGGGGCATTATGGGGCATTGGGCGTCTTGCTCAGGTATATCCTGAAATGATGAGAGAACTGGAGGCAGCCAGGTATGTTAGACCGTATCTGAAAGACGACAATGAGTCTTCCAGAGAAATGTCTGTCTGGGCCCTTAAAATGCTCGCAGAGCAAACTGAACAGTGAGAGTATTTCTTATCTGAGTAACCACCGCCTGCGGCCGGATCACCCCGGGTAACATCGGGAGTCCGAAGGACCGAAGACACCTGGAGAACATGAGAATGAAGACCGACGCAAGTCTTCTGGGCGCAGGGACCTTGAGGGCAGGGAATGCCGAGATGTGCGGCATTGGTGGAATTATTCCGGAGAAACGCATCAGGCCGTAATAACCATGTCCGGCAACATACCGGTTAAAGACCGCAGGTTGTTCCACACGGGTCCTCCTCCGGTGGTTTTTACCGGCGAAGATCAGGTCCCTCGGCTGGGTGAGGTCCTGGGCCGGAGGGCCAATGTGATGTCACTATCTGTGGGAGTTCATGGTCTTTCGGTTCGTGCCGCGATTTAGGCCCTCGGGCAAATGGGCGCAAAGACCGTTCTGATCGAAGGGGGCGCAATGCTCAACTATGCCGCCCTTTCAGAGGGAGTGGTGGACGAAATATATCATACCATTGCCCCGGAGGTCTCCGGAGAGAGAGGTGCAGCCTCTCTTGCGGATGGTCCGAGACCCCTTGGGGAACCGTTTCTGGCGCTCAGGCTTCTGGAGTGCAATGCCGCAGACACAGGTGAGGTGTTTTTGAGGTATAAGGTAGGGCAGGAGGGTGAATGGAAAAGCAGGAATTAGCCATTTACCTCCTTGAGGACTTCGGTCTCCCATCCATAGGGGGAGGAGAACGGAAATGTCTGTTCTGTCAGACCCTGACTACTGCCACGGAAAAGGAAATAGGACTGTATCTGGATGACATGATTCCCATACTGAGACGTTATATTGACCACAAGTTGGCCGGAAGGTTGATGGATGCAGCTTTGTGCTTTCCTCCCGGCCGATAGGATAGCCTGCCCCCTGTTTTTTCGATTTTTAAAATTGAAGACAGGTTATTTTACAATATCTTCCATCTTGTCGATAATTTATCTGACTCAGGTAATTTGCTTTCTGAATCACAAAAAGATTTCCTGTAATTAATCATTCTAGAGATAACGGAGACAGATGTGAAAAAGTGCATTTACATCTTGGGCATGGTCAGTCTTTTTGCCTGTGGTAACAGCTTTAACTTGTGGGCACAGGCGCCTATTGAAGTAGCAAAAGAGGAACTTCTCTTTATGGACATACCTATAGTAGTCAGCTCTTCCAAACGGGAACAACCTCTCATTGAAGCGGCCTCTTCCATAAAAGTAGTTAACTCTGATGACATAAAGAATTCAGGTGCCACGAATCTCGCTGATATTTTAAGATCGGTTGCGGGATTGGACATAAGAGAAGCCCATGCAGGCCAGCATGTCATAGGGATCCGAGGTCTTTGCGATACTTCTCACGTTTTGGTCACGTTAGATGGCAACAACGTATTTATGTATCATGCCAACCATATTTTCCTTGACTGGGCCCCTGTGGATCTGGAGGAAATTGATCGGGTTGAAATTATCAAAGGTCCCGGTGCAATATTTTATGGAGGTTCCGCTTTCAGCGGCGTAATCAATATTATCACCAAAACCCCCAGGCAACTCAGGGGGACACAGATAAACCTGGCAGGTGGCAATCGGGAAACTGTGCGCAGCAATATTATCCACGCCGGGGCCTATAAAAATGCAGAATATAGTTTATCAGCCGGTTACCGCCAGGCAGAGGAATGGGAAAAGCCCAATATACCCCAGGAGCGCGATGATTTTTACGTGAGGCATTTTAGCGGTAAGGCGGTTTATCATATTGACGACTCAACTGTTTCCCTGTCCGGTCGTTATTCCAGTGCTGATAATGTTATAAGTCGGGTATGTCAGCCGGAGACTACATTTATTTCTCTGAAGTATAAACGTCCTGATGTCCTGGTGCGCCTTTTCTATAATAACCATGAAAAAACCTTCTGGAATGATACCTACCGTGTGGAGGATTCAAACTATGAATTTGAATTGCTTCGCACATTCAGATGGGGCAAGAATATTACAACCTTTGGCGGCTATGCAAAAAGGACCTCCTGGGAAGTGGCGGCGTGCAAAGATGTATCAGTAGAAATAAGGGCTGGCGACAACGAAGATCATGAGGTCAAGGACTATGCATTGAACCTTGAAAATGAATACC
>DQXT01000130.1 GCA_011042225.1 Deltaproteobacteria bacterium
GCAAAAGCGGCAATGGACGATAATTTTACAATACTTTGCCCACGACCAGGTAAAACGATGATTAATTCGTTTGTGACCGCCTTAATGCGGATGACCGCATGAAATTTTTCCAGGAAACTTCAGATGTGTAATTTTGACGAATTAAAAAAACGTGCCTTGACCATAGAAATCGGTATGCAAAATGCGGGTTTAGGAAGTGTTTTGGCCTTAAAACATTTTTCAGAAAAAACCGCGCTTCCTGCGGTGGTATTTGTTTTTGTTTGTATTTTTACGGCCAGTATCCTCACCCAGGTATGGGGCCGAAAATAAATTTGCCATCTGTTGAATATTCCTTACCAGTTGAGCCTTTCCACTTACATGTCGTTATAGTATTATAACACCCTAAACTATTGAAACATCGAATATAGTATGCTTTGAATAGTCATAATCCAGGATTCCTGATTATGTCTTTAAGCAATATTTGACCATTGTCAGTCTGGCTGGAAATATCTTTAAAAAGGGCCTAGCAGGGATGTCCCATAAGACTAAATCGAGGGTTGAAAAGAATAATTCAGACCGGAAAAGGGCCTTCTGTCATGAAATACCGGGCCTTTTTCTACTGGCGGGCGCGGTATTTGCCTGTGCTTCCTTAATGAGCTATTCATCGGAGGATCCTTCACTTACCAATTATACACTTAAAGATTCCACTAACTGGATGGGACCTGTGGGTGCCAATCTGGCGGCCTTTCTTATGGAGACGATGGGACTTGGCTCATGGTGGATACCGGTAATTCTCACAACCTTGGCCTGTTCCCTGCTTTTTTCAATGAGAGACCGACTCCCTTCTTTTCCCTTCCTGATCTCCGGCTGCGGGGCCATGCTCCTGGCTACGAGCATGGCCTTTGCCCTGTCGTCCAGGGCTGGTGAAGCCTCGACCGCTATGCCTGACGGGGCAGCCGGGGGGATTGTCGGTCTCAGTCTTAGTGGTTTTCTTGTTAACTGGATCGGACAATGGGGAGCCATATTGTGCGTAGTGGTTCTGTTCATGACAGGTCTATTGGCTGCAACCCCTTTTTCCCTGGCAGACATGTGGAGGGCCGTCTCTTCTCTCAAAAATCGCCGTCTTTTCTCACGAACCAAGGTTCAAATGCCTCCTGGTCAAGGCATGGCGAATGCCCCGGCAAAAAACGCCGGTCCTGAGGTGCCTGCAGCGCATATCCCGAAGATCATCAAGTCTCGAAGGAATTCAGGCGAGGAAGGGCAGGATGCCGGGGGACAGGAGCAATCAAAATTTCAGATAAGCCCTGTCAGCGGGGACTTTTCCCTGCCGCCCCTCTCTTTGTTGAATGATTCCCCGGAGGAAAGTGAGGAAGTTGAAAGGGAGGCCTATCTTTCCAATGCACGGCTGCTCGAACGGAAACTTCTGGACTTCGGGGTGGCTGGAAACGTTGTAGAGATATGCCCCGGACCGGTCATTACAATGTACGAATTTTCTCCGGCACCGGGGATTAAGATCAACAAGGTGGCCTCCCTTGCTGATGATTTGGCCCTGGCCCTCAAAACGCACAGCGTACGTATAGTCGCACCCATTCCGGGCAAGGCGGTTATCGGTATTGAGCTGGCAAATGCAACCAGGCACATAATCTATTTGAAAGAGATCATTTCTAGCAATAGTTTTCAAAAAACAGGGGGCAGGCTGCTCCTGACCCTTGGACAGGATATTGTGGGTCAGCCTGTGGTTACAGACCTTACCAGAATGCCCCACCTGCTGATCGCGGGTGCCACGGGTACTGGAAAGAGTGTAGGCCTTAATGCCCTGATCTGCTCTCTTCTTTATAGTCATTACCCTGACAGGCTCAGGTTCCTTATGATAGACCCCAAGAGGATAGAGCTTTCCCTCTATGATGGAATTCCACACCTTTTACATCCGGTGGTAAGCGAGCCCAAGGAGGCCACAAGGGCCTTGAGGTGGGCGGTCATGGAGATGGAGCGCCGTTATCAGCTCCTTGAAGAGGCACAGGCAAGAAACCTCGATGGATACAACAAGATCGCTGAAGAGGCCCTTCCTTACCTGATAATCGTCATAGACGAGCTGGCAGATCTGATGATAGTCTCTTCCAAGGAGGTGGAGTCGGCAATCACACGTCTTGCCCAGATGGCAAGGGCCGCTGGAATCCATCTCATAGTGGCGACTCAGAGGCCGTCGGTCGATGTACTTACAGGCCTTATCAAGGCAAACTTCCCTGCCAGGATCTCCTTTAAGGTTTCATCCAAAGTGGATTCCCGGACCATACTGGACATTATGGGGGCGGAAAGACTCCTGGGCATGGGGGATATGCTGTTTCTCCCCCCGGGATCTTCCGCCCTTGAGCGCATACACGGGGCATACGTATCTGAAAAGGAAATAGTCCGGGTAGTGAACTTTCTTAAGGAGCAGGGTGAGCCTGATTATGATCCGACGGTGATTGAACCCATTCCGGGAGAGGAGGATTCCGAATTATCAGGTCCTGATGGAGAGTCAGTTGACGCCAAATATGACGAGGCGGTTGAAATCGTCACTCAGACCGGTCAGGCGTCTATATCCATGCTTCAGCGGAGGCTGCGAGTGGGCTATAACCGGGCGGCGAGAATGATAGAACATATGGAGCATGCAGGGGTGGTCAGCCCTACGGACAATATGGGACGGAGACACGTCCTTGTCCGTCAATATGAATAATTCCAATGCAGGCTGAACTCATAATCAACGCCACTCACTGGGAAACAAGGGTCGCCTTGCTGGAGAACGGCTCTGTTGTGGAGTTCCATGTAGAACGGGTGGCGGAGCGGGGATATGTGGGTAACATCTACAAGGGACGCGTTGTAAGGGTCCTTCCGGGGATGCAGGCTGCCTTTGTAAACATCGGGCTTGAACGCACGGCCTTTTTATATGTGACGGATGTGTACGATCACCTGTCCGAGTTTGAATTGATGCTTGGCAGGAGCGAGGATGAGGAAAACTGCATAGCAGATTTTAATGCTGAGGAAGAACAGGCCCTTCACTATAGTCCACCGTCTTTCAGAATAGAGGACCTGCTTTATGAAGGCCAGGAAATCCTGGTCCAGGTAGTTAAGGATCCCATTGGAAGCAAGGGGGCCAGGGTCACCTCCCACATCTCGCTCCCCGGAAGACACCTGGTACTCATGCCGACCATGAATCACCTGGGCATCTCTCGAAAGATCGAAGACGAGTCTGAACGTAAACGTCTAAAAGAGATATTAGATTCCCTGCGTCCAAATGGTTTCGGGTTTATAGCCAGGACCGCAAGTGAAGGCGCCAAGACGGAAAACATCAAGGCCGAGATGGAATTTCTTCTTCAGCTCTGGTCAAATATCCAAAAGAGGGCTGAGAGCCTTCACTGCCCGAGTCTTGTACACGAAGACCTGGATATCACACTCAGGGTGGTAAGAGACCTGTTTACGTGCGATCTGCGACGGCTGGTGGTCGACTCAAGAGCCGCCTATGAGCGCATACTGGCCTTTATTGAGACCATTGCCCTTCACCTTCGGCCCAGCGTAGAACTCTACGAACAGCGAAAGCCGATCTTTGACGCGTTCAATATTGAAGTGGAGCTGTCAAAGGCCCTTCGTAAAAAGGTATGGCTCAAATCCGGTGGATACATACTCATAGAGAGCACCGAGGCACTCACAGCCATAGATGTCAATACCGGGAAATACGTAGGAAAACATCAACTTGAAGACACTATTCTCAAGACAAACCTTGAAGCGGCCAAGGAGATCGCCTTTCAGCTACGCCTCAGAAATATAGGCGGTCTGATCATAATCGATTTTATAGATATGGAAAATGCCGTAAACAGAGAAGACGTGTTTAATGTCCTGAAAGAGGCCATTAAAAAGGACGGAAGCAAGACCAATATCCTGCGGATGTCAAAAATCGGACTGATCCAGATGACCAGAAAGCGAAACAGGGAAAATCTGCACCACATTCTCTGCGAACCGTGCTTTTACTGTGACGGTGCCGGCGAACTCAAATCCAAAAGGACCCTGTGCTACGAAATCTTCCGCCGAATACAGCGAGAGACAATGCATAATGACAGTACCAACATAGATCTACTTGTCCATCCCAAGATAGGAGAAATGCTCTTTAAAGAAGAGACCCGGAATTTGGAATTATTAGAAAAATCCCTTTATATAGAAATAACCATTGTCTTGAAACCCGAGTTCCACCTGGAGCAATATCAAATAAAATACCTATGACAGACCTCGTTAAGTGGTTCAGTGGTTATTATTATTTGAATTTATATGGTTTGCATAGAAATTGGACACTTGATGTAATTAGAAACTCTAATATACTGATTTAACATACTTATTTTCCGACTCAACGAATCAACTATTTGACGATCTCTGTATGAGGAACAACATGACCTTTGAGCCCAATGCATTACCAACACTGATTGGGAGCCTGCCACTATCGGACCACGTAGAAGCCACCCGGCTTATCCTGGACTATATGCCGGAAATTCCACTCTGGGCCCAGCTTCCCGGTTATCCGGAGGAAAGACTTATCTCCCAGTTTACAGAAGGCCTTCCGGGAATAAGGGGTAAGGGGGACTCCCTGTATTTTGACACCGAGGATCCGGCCTTTGAGCAAGAACTCCTGTCCTTCTACGAACAGTATCTGGGGGTCACCGAGGCAGGACTGCCTCTGAAAGAATCCATCTTCGCCTTTTCCGGCAGGACCGGACGCGGCTTCAAGGCATTTCTTGAAGCGGTCCTTCAGGCCGACCCCAGGCCCGCGGCCCTTAAGGGCCAGATCACAGGCCCTTTTACCATGATGAGCGGACTCAAGGACAAGGTGGGCCGCCTGGCATTCTTCAATCCTCAGCTCCGTGAAGTGATAGTCAAGTCCATCTCCCTGAAGGCTCGATATCAGGCAGAAGAGATGAAGGCCCTGGGACATGAGGTGATCCTGTTTCTGGATGAGCCTGCGCTTGCCGGTTTCGGATCTTCCGCCATGGTGGGTGTCAAAAAGGAAGACGTAATTACCGATCTGACCGAGATAATTGATACAATAAAACAGACCGGCGGTATCCCCGGTATACACGTATGCGCAAATACGGACTGGTCAGTGATCCTTGAAACCCCGGTGGATATCCTGAGTTTTGATGCCTATGGCTTTTTCGACCGCATAGTCCTGTATAAGAAGCAGCTCTCTGATTTCTTGAAAGACGGGAAGATTATGGCCTGGGGAATGGTACCTACGCTAAACGAAGAGGACCTGGAAAAAGAGGTTGTTTCAAGTCTAAAGGCCATGTGGGACAGACAGGTAAAACAGCTGGGCGTAGATCCCGACATGGTAAAGAGACAGTCTCTCATAACGCCGAGCTGCGGCACCGGGCTCCTGTCTCCTGAACTCTCCATCCGTGTCATGATGCTTACAAGGGATCTTTCCAGGGCTATAAGGGGAATTTCCTGACCGGGTTCAGAGGTTCAAGGTTCAGGGTTCAAAGGTTCGAAGTACTATCCATTTTGGGAGAGTATCCAAACCTTATTAAGGAGGGATTGATCATGAGGCAGTTTAAAATCGTCGTGGAGAAATACCTCGATGGTTATGTAGCATATCCATTGGGACTTAAGGGGGTTGTGGTTGGACAAGGAGATACATACCGAACTTAGACTTGAACTGCAGGTACTTTATAAGCAGCATAGCGATAAGTGCTGTCCAAATCTGTATGTAAAGGGCATTCTCAGTGGTTCCGACAAAGGTCTTGACCTTCAGATTTTGTTTCAGGGCCTTGAAAAACAGCTCAATCTGCCACCGATCTTTATAGATGGCCGAGATAGTCGTGGACCCAAATCCCAGGTGGTTAGTAAGGAGAACAATTTGGCGTTGTTTTTCCTTATCCCAAACCACGACTCTCTGCGTATGGAACCGGGGGCCAGGGGAACTTTTCGGGCAATAGTGACGTCTGCAGCAAGCTAATCCACCACATATCTCTCGAAGGCTTTTTGCTTGGGCCAATTGGCAAAATAACATAGCAGTAAAATGATCCCAAGAGTTATATCCCTTGGAATAGCGTTCTGCTCTATGTTTCA
>DQXT01000137.1 GCA_011042225.1 Deltaproteobacteria bacterium
CATGGGAACGGCATACAGGAAGTATTCGAAAGTGACCCCGATGTATTTTATATCAGTATACACGAACACCCAACATTCAGTTTCCCAGGGACCGGTTATTCAGACGAAACAGGAACAGGGGCGGGTGAGGGCGCAACTTTGAACATCCCTTTACCTCCGGGTTCAGGAGACGAGGCGGTCCTTAATGTCCTTAAGGGACGTGTAAGAGAAGCCGTGGGAAAATTCGAGCCGGAGGCCATTATTGTAGCTGCCGGGTTTGACGCCCATTTAATGGACGACATGTCAGGCCTTGCATATACGACTAAACTCTATGGTTACATCGGCACCTTCATGGCCTTCTGGGCCGAACGATATTGTAAAGGAAAGGTTTTGTCTATTTTAGAAGGCGGTTATAATCTCAAGGCATTGTCGGCCAGCGTGGAAGCCTATCTTGCCGGTCTTTCCGTTTTTATAGATTGAAAGGAGCTTAGAATGTACATATTACGTCATATGACTCCTGCCCCATTGACTGTGGAATCAAATATCCTTATTTCCGAGGCCCGTGAAATCCTGCGCTCCAACCGTTTTCGTCACTTGCCGGTAATAGACAAAGACCGGCGTCTTGTCGGAATGGTAACAGACCGGGACATCAGGTCTGCTTATCCGTCATCCGTATTGTCCGGTGAAGCTCGAAGAAAAGAGCTGGAACAGGTATCCAGAACCCCTGTCAGCGAGATCATGAGCACTGACCTCGTAAGTCTGCTTCCTCATGCGACCATAGATGATGCGCTTCTGCTATTGGAAAAGAAAGGGGTCGGGGCAATACCTGTAGTGGATGACAAGGGTGTCGTGGTTGGAATTTTCTCCATGCGGGATCTGATAAGGGCATACAGAATAATATTCGGACTGGCGGAAAAGGGTAGCTCACTTATTACCATAAAAGACGATGGAAGGCCTAATGTCCTGGCAAGGATAGTCAGGGTCCTTGAGCAGAAAGGAATCCCTTTTACAAGGCTTTGCAGAAGCAAAATGACCGAAGATGAAAAAAGCCCTGGAATAGTGTATATCAGGGTCCAGACTTATAATATAAGTGCAGTCCATTCTATTCTTGTTAGTGCCGGATTTGAGCTTGTGGATCCGGAACCCTTGCTGCCTGAGGGCGGACAACCGAATTCTTAGCTGCTTGCAAAATTCAAGACCCGATAAATAGTTTCAAGCGCATACCACATGTTTTTCCGCCTTGTGTTATGCAGTTAGATCTTCAAGGAGGATCGGTTTAGACTTCCACGGTTATGCTTGATGATATGAAATATATGCGGCAGGCCCTTGAACATGCCAGGATAGCAGGCAGGCAGGGTGAAGTGCCTGTCGGAGCGGTGCTTGTGGATGAAAAGGGCCAAATACTGGCCATGGCCGGCAATATGCCCATGAGACAATGCGATCCTACAGCACATGCAGAGATCCTGGTCTTGAGACAAGGCGCCAGAAAGATCGGCAATTACAGGCTGACCGGCACCACTCTGTATGTTACAATAGAGCCGTGTTCCATGTGTGCCGGCGCCATGCTCCTTGCCCGGGTCAAGCGGCTGGTTTACGGTGCCCGAGATCCCAAGACCGGCGCCTGCGGTACGCTTTATAATATCGTTCAGGATGCAAGACTGAACCACTGTCTGGAGATAAGCCAGGGTATCCTGGCGGATGAGTGCCGATCGCTGATTCAGGCCTTTTTTCAGAAGAGGCGAAAGTAAAGGTAAAATCATAGGACCTGAAATTCAAAGTGAACCAAGACTAATTGACGCCTAAATTCTGTTTATTTTAGACAATTTATTAAGGAGAGGTACCGAAGTGGTCATAACGGGGGCGACTCGAAATCGTCTTTACGCCCAAAAGGCGTAACGTGGGTTCGAATCCCACCCTCTCCGCCAAGAAATTAGGTGAGCTGGTGACTTTACCGACTTTAATTATGGACAATTCAAATATTGACTTGCAAAGCCTCACAATAGTATAGGTATATTTGTTTCAGCCGTAAAGAATAACAATGGGAATTGATGTTGAGACATACATTAATACTCCTTTGCAGCAGACAGACAGGAAGTGAATAAAATCATGCGGAGAGGTGCCCGAGAGGCTGAAGGGGCCCGACTGGAAATCGTGTGTACGCCCAAAAGGTGTACCGTGGGTTCGAATCCCACCCTCTCCGCCAAAATTTTTTAAGAATACATAAAACAGTTTGATAGCCGGGTCCTGCGCAATGAAACCCTGCGAACCCCGCCAGGTCCGGAAGGAAGCAACGGCAGTAGGGCCCTTCGTGTGTCGCAGGGGTGCCTGGCTATCATCTTTTCCCAGAGGTCAATTTATCTTAATTCATGTCCTATTTAGTCCTTGCCAGAAAATGGCGTCCTCAGACATTTGAAGAGGTAATCGGTCAGTCACACGTGACCAAAACCCTTCAAAACGCTTTAAGGAACAACTGTGTTGCCCATGCACTGCTTTTCAGCGGGCCGAGGGGGACCGGCAAGACCTCTGTTGCCAGGATAATTGCAAAGGCCCTGAATTGTGAGTCAGGTCCGTCCCCCCATCCATGTAATAAGTGCGGAATATGCAGGGAAATAACGGCCGGTTCTTCTATCGACGTGCAGGAGATAGACGGGGCTTCTAACCGCGGTATCGATGAAATACGCCAACTGAGGGAAAATATACAGTTTCTTCCAACCCGTTGCAGCTATAGGATCTACATCATAGACGAAGTACATATGCTGACCAAAGAAGCCTTTAATGCCCTTTTAAAGACCCTGGAAGAACCACCTCCCCATGTGTATTTCATCTTTGCAACCACTGAACCCGAGAAGATCCCAGCGACTATAAATTCGAGGTGTCAGCATTATGAATTCCGCAGGCTGTGTACTGCGGAATTGGCGGATCACCTCAGCAGGATAATCAATGCGGAGGGCATGGGACTGCAGCAGGACGCAATACTTTTGTTGGCAAGAGAGGCCGAAGGCAGTGTAAGGGACAGTCTGAGCCTCCTTGACCAAGTGGCTGCTTATGGTGCGACTTCATTAAAAGAGGTCTGTGAAGTCTTGGGTATTGTAGAGACCCGGGTACTCAAGCAGCTTGCCGTTGCTATACTTGAAAGTGATATAGCCGGTGCCCTCAAACTTATTGATGACGTATACAATTTCGGGGGAAACATCCAGAAGTTTATTGCGGATCTGGTGTTTTTTTTCAGAAATCTTGTGGTGCTGAAAAATCTTAAATGGGACAGGGCAGTGACCTTGTTGGATTTTAGCAGAGAAGATGCGAAGGAGTTTTCTTCCGTAATTTCAGGATATTCTGCTCACAGCCTTTTCCAGGTGCTGGACGCCCTAATAAAGGGGCAGGAGGCAATATGCAGAAGCACCACTCCCAAGCTCTCTCTTGAAATGCTTGTAATCCGGCTATGCAGTATAAAAGAGGTTGTGGGGATAGATGAGCTCCTGGGGAAAATGGATAAACTTCTATCCTCAACAGGAATCGAAGAGGAAAATTTTTCTGAAGGACCTGCAAAAGAAATGAATGCAGCGCCTGCAGTCAACCCTGTCACTGTGACACCAAAAAGATGCAGCTCTGAGGAATGGACTGATTTTATAAATTCTGTTAAAGAACAACACCCGGTCCTTGGATCGCTACTGGACTGTTGCGAGTCCATAGAGACAAAAGACAACGGGGATCTTATCCAACTCAAATGTCGATCGGGTATCCAGCATGACATGCTCTGCGAAGTGCACCATCAGCAGAGGCTTAGGGAGCTGACAAAAAGGTTTTTCAAGCGCGCAACCGATGTCGTAATAGAAGAAATCCGTGAAAATAACGATGTCGGAGCGGCGGGGAAGACTTTTAGTTTACGGGATGAACTGATTCAATCCCCCCTGGTCAAGGAAGCCGTTAAGGTCTTTCATGCTCAGATTTCCGATGTAAGGGTATTTTCAAATAGAGGACAGAAGTGTGATATGAAAGGAGTTATATAATGCAGCCGAACATGAAGGAAATGATGAGGCAGGCCCAACGCCTCCAGACCAAGATGGGAAAGCTCCAGAGTGAGTTGGCCACAAGGGAGATAGAGGCCTCGGTTGGAGGCGGGATGGTTAAGGCCGTTGCCAACGGAAAACCGGAGATAGTATCAATAACCATTGAAAAAGAAGTTGTCGATCCCGAAGATGTAGAAATGTTGCAGGATCTTGTAGTGGCCGCGGTAAACGAGGCGCTGTCCCGGTCCAAAGAGATGGTAGAAGGTGAAATGGCAAAGCTTACAGGCGGCCTTAAATTGCCAGGGATGTAAATGTCTTCTGCTTTTCCACCTGCTCTCGGCAGGCTTATTAAGGACCTGGAAGGGCTTCCAGGGGTCGGCGAAAAGACTGCCACGCGTTTCGCCCTTCAGATACTGAGATGGCCAAAGGCCCAAGCCCAGGAACTGGCAGATTGTATTGCAGAACTTCACGGCAAAATAGGATTGTGCTCAATTTGTTTTACTTTTTCCGAGCAGGATCCATGCCCTGTTTGTGCTGACTATAAAAGGGATAACTCCCTAATCTGCGTAGTTGAAGACCCCGGAGACCTTCTGGCCCTGGAAAAGGCAGGGGCCTTCAGGGGTCGCTATCACGTGCTTCACGGAGTACTTTCACCCATGGAGGGGATAGGGCCAAATCAGCTCAAAATACGGGAACTCTTCGAACGCATACAAAAGGAAGACATAAAAGAGGTAATACTTGCGACAAGCAGCACGGTTGCTGGAGATGCCACTGCGTCCTTTCTGGCTGAAAGCCTGAAAAAGCTCGGCTTACAGGTGACTCGGATTGCCTGCGGCATACCTATGGGCATGGACCTAAAGTACGCAGATCGCATGACATTGCAAAAGGCCCTGGAGGCGCGAACCCTCTTTTAACCCATAACTCCGATCACTCTTGTCCACTGTATTTATAACTCATTATGCCATCGTCCTTTACTTATTTTTTAAATCCGCCCTATTCATTGCCATGATAGCTTTTCGCCCATGAACAAAGCCCTTGCTTGTGCCCAAGACATGCTCAAATTTTATCGGGTTGTATTTATGGTTTAGTCATCAAGGCAATAATGGCTACGGCCTTTGTGTACTTCAAAGTAATCATAGAACGTATATTGAAAAGAGAATCGGCGGTAAAGGTACTTGCATGTAATATGGAATATCCCCGATTTTCCATCGGGTGATTAGATAATATGAAATGAACGGACAGTTAACAGATCAATTGAGGAAATGTGAATGTTGCCCGCGCAAATGCGGGGTTAACCGGCTTAAAGGGAAAGTCGGCTTCTGCAGGATTAGTAACGGTATTCAAATTTCTCATGCGGATCTACAGTTTGGAGAAGAATCGCCTATTTCGGGAACAAGAGGCTCAGACACTATCTTTTTGCCGGATGCAATCTTCACTGCGTGTTTTGCCAGAATTGCCAGATCAGTCAGGAATTTCAGCAGGGCTACACCAGAACCCCGACTACAGATGAGCTTGCGTCTGGAATGATTCGTCTTCAGAACAAAGGCGCACACAATATCAATTTTGTTCCACCCTCTCATATGATTTTTCATATGGCCGATGCGATTAAGATGGCAAAGCAAAAAGGGCTCGTAATTCCTGTTGTGTACAATTCCAATGGATATGATTCATTGGAAGCACTTCGGCAAATTAGGGGCTTGGTGGATATATATCTTCCTGATATCAAATATCTGGATAATGAACTTGGAATGCAGTTTTCCGCGGTGAACAACTATGCAGATGTAGTCCGTGGGGTTCTCAGGGAAATGCTGAACCAGGTAGGCCATCTGGAAATGAATAAGGAAGATATTGCTATAGGGGGATTGTTGGTGCGGCACCTGGTATTACCCGATTACTATGGTAATAGTGAAAAATGTCTCCGCTTTTTAGCAGATTTGTCTCCGTATACCTATGTCAGTATACTGTCACAGTATTCTCCACGATATAAGGCACTTAATTCATAGATATAGACCATTTCAAAAAATTTAACGACAAATTTGGACATGATGTAGGAG
>DQXT01000103.1 GCA_011042225.1 Deltaproteobacteria bacterium
GCCTGGCCCTGGTCTCTTTCAAATGTTTGTTGAACTCACCAAGCAGGTCTTTTACCTCTTCTGCATATTTGTGATCTTCCCTGATAATGAAGTTCTTTTCCTGCTGCCGGATGTGCAAGATATCTTTAACTATCTTGTTGGCATCATCGGCCTTTTCCACCCTGTTTATTACCCCGGACATGCCGTTGTAGCCCACAAAGGCCACTGCAGTGAGCAGGACCAGCATAATTGCAAATCCGCCGGCTATCTTGGTCCCTAACTTTAGATTATTAAACATGACTATCCTCTCCTTTATATTTTATTTATTTTGTGAACGTTCCGGGAACGTTGAAATTGAAATCAGGAAATCGGAAACTCGGCCTTCACGCTGACCCGAATTTCTAATTTCAAGTTTCAAGTTTCTAATTTCAAGCCGCTTTGTCTAAAATGTTGAATTCTTCGGCATTCAATACCTGATCAATATCGAGCAGTATCTTGACACCTCCCTTTACCTTGGCCATGCCCATGATATATTCGGTACTTAATCTGGTCCCAAAGTTTGGGGTATCTTCTATCTCATCGCCCTTGATATTCAGGACCTCGGATACGGAATCCACCACTATACCCACCATGACCTTCTTTCCGGATGCGCCTGTGATATCAACTATGATTATGCATGTACGATCACTGTATTCGAGCGGCTCCATAGCGAACTTCAGGCGGAGATCAATCACTGGAATGACCTTCCCCCTGAGATTTATGACCCCTTTTACATAGTCCGGTGTCTGAGGCACAGAGGTGATGTTCATGATACCTATGATCTCTTTTACCTTGAGGATCTCCAGGCCGTACTCTTCGCCATCCAGCTCAAATGTGAGATATTTCCCCTCTCTGTCTCTGCTTGATGAAGCCATTGGGCCTCCTGTCGTCGCTTCCGACTCTGTCTGCATGATCCATATCCTCCTTTATTATTGTTGTGGTATTGATATTTCTTTCGGCATAACAGAAAAAACCTTGAATCTTTCAAGCACAGGGAAGCAGTAAATCCAAAATTTTTGGACATGGTCGATAATTTATTAAAGATGTTACAAAAATGTGACGATTCCAATATTGTGGTAACAAGCTTGCCTGCAATGAAGTAGGTCAGGCACTGGATTCGGATACAAAAAAGGGGGTTGATGAACCTGTAAGGAGATAAAGATGACGGAAAAAGCAAAATCAATAATTTATGTAATACTCTGCTATGGGACAGTGGCAACAGTGAGCCTTGTATGGTGCTCCTTACAAGTTGTGACTGCCTGGGCTGAATCTGAAAAGACTTACGTTGGTTCGGATTCCTGTCAGGAATGTCATGAAGACGAATACAAAAGTTTTAAAAGGTACGCCAAAAAAGCACATTCTTATGAAAGCATTGCAAATATGGAAAATGGCCTCACTGAAATGGAATTTCGCACATGTTTTGAGTGCCATACAACTGGATTCGGGCAACCGGGAGGATTTCAGTCCATACAGGATACGCCCCACCTAAAAAATGCAGGATGTGAAGTATGCCACGGCCCCGGGAGTCTTCATATAGAATCCGGGGATCCCGCAGATCTCAAGCAGGACCTGACGGCAAAGGACTGTGAATCGTGTCACAACTCAGAACGCGTGGCGGCTTTCGATTACAGGCCCCTTAT
This sequence comes from Deltaproteobacteria bacterium, assembly GCA_011042225.1. GTDB lineage: Bacteria > Desulfobacterota > Dissulfuribacteria > Dissulfuribacterales > UBA3076 > UBA3076. The sequence continues at coordinate 1,659 of DQXT01000103.1, forward strand.
CCACGGAGGGGCGCACTAGTTCCTGCAGAGACCGAACCGAAGCTTACGAGAGGATTAAATGATGTTAAGGAAATTATTCAGAAGCTTACAGGCCAAAGTGCTTGCTTCCATCATAACACTTTTTCTAGTCGTGATCGGCTCTATAATTTACGTAAATATGTGGAATCATACACAGGATCTTAGGGAAAAAAACAGTGAGGCAGGCCTTGATCTGTCCAATTCGATTTACAGAAGTATTATTTTCCCCATGTCCAGAGGTGACAGCCTGGCCATAAGAAAACAGTTGGCCGATTTGAGACAGGGTAACAAAGATGTGGAGGTCCTACTCTTTGGTCTCAATAAAAAAATTGTCTATGCCTCAAATACGGAAAAAGAGGGAACAGAGCTTTCTCAACAAATTCATGATCCTGCCTTTGCAACAGCACTGAATACAATGTTGATTAATGGCAAAAGCGCCGAAACAGGCTACGAAGAGATCATAGGCGGGAAACGATATTTTTCAACACTGCTTCCCATCTTAAATGAAAATCGTTGTTATCATTGTCATGGCTCAAGCCATCATATACTGGGCGGATTGGTCGTCAGACACCAAAACGAAAAAATATACGCGAGCATTTCCGACCTTAGAATCAAAAACTTGACTATGGGGTTAGGCGGCGCCCTTTTAGTCACTTTGTTGGTCCATTTTTTGATCGCAAAGCTGGTCATCAATCCTGTCAATATGTTGAAGGACCAGGCTGAAGCCATAGCTAAAGGGGATTTGACCCATGACTTGGCCCTCAAATCACGAGACGAACTGGGCGCCCTGGCCGATTCATTCTCTCAGATGAATGAATACTTAAACAAAACAATTGGTATCGTAGAAGAAAGTACCATAAAATTAGCTGAGGGAGCCAGCGAGCAGGCGAGTGCGGTGGAAGAGACCTCATCCTCCATAGAAGAAATTTCATCAATGATGAAAAAGAATACGGAAAACAGCCAAGAAGGAAACAGGCTGATGAATATTACGGAACAGATCCTGGCAGACGGGAATGTTTCGATGAAGGCGTTGGCAGACTCCCTGCAAGAAACATCAGCGGCCAGTGATGACATCGGCAAGATTATCAAAACCATCCAGGAAATCGCCTTCCAGACAAACCTGCTTGCCTTGAATGCCGCCGTGGAAGCAGCTCGTGCGGGAGAGGCCGGTTCCGGATTTGCCGTAGTGGCAGAGGAAGTCAGAAATCTGGCCATAAGGTCTGCGGAGGCAGCCCAAAATACGGAAAAACTCATTGAAGACATTATCCACAAGATCAAGAAAGGGACAGACCTAGTACAAAAGACCGACGACAAATATCGTGAGGGAGCCACCAGCACACACAAAGTGAGTAGCATAATTTCTGAGATCGCCTCTGCCATTAAGGAACAATCAGAAGGAATCGAGCAAGTAAATATAGCTATTCTTGAAATAGACAAGGTGGCTCAAAGCAGTGCGGCTTCGGCAGAGGAACTCTCCGCTTCGATTTCTGTCTTTAAAACCGATCGACATTACGACCGAAAAACCGGACACTCTGAGCATTATGCAGAAAAAAAGAAGGCGTGTAGCAACACTCACCGAAAGGCGTAGCGGATGTGGATACGGCAAAAATGGTCAAGGACAAACAAATAAGCACTTCCAAAGCAAAGGAGGTGAAACCCAAACAAATTATCCCCCTGGATGATGACGATTTCAAAGACTTCTTCTAAATAAATTGATGAAGGGAAGGGGGGTGGCTTATGCTGCCCCCTTACTTGTTTTATCTTCGGGATTGGTGTTAAAGCGACGCCACCTTTGATCTTTCTCCCAAAAACCTTTGTGCCGTTTCCATACGTTTATTACTCTTATCAATCTGTTCAGATCACAATTTGTATGGTTTTTGTTCTGAAAAAACATATATTTTACTCGATCGGAGGCAATTTAAGAATTCGCAACAGCATCATCGTTTTTTCGGGAAGCCCCATAATTGAAGCTATTACCTCGGCTGGTTTGAGATTGGAGCGCGCAACCGACCTGAGCAACAGATAGAAATATGTGGTTTCGTCACTTTTTACACCCTCGGGCCAGGGAAAAGGTATTATGTTATTGGCTTCAATATCTTCTTTTCTTATTGGCTTAAGAAATTTGATTACGTGTTTGAGATCTATGGTAATCTGTTTTTTCTTTCGTGTTCTGCTCACATACCAATTGGAACTTTCGCTTAGCCTTTCAATCGAGCCTTTTACCTGAGATTCTGTAACACCAGGGACGAATATCAAATATTTTACTGGTTCCGGAATTCCAAAAGCCCTCTTTGAGTCTCTGCCTTCTACCGAGCTTATCTTGATTCCTTGAGGCAATTCCTTGTTAAGCAAATCTTTTATGTGATCGGGATTCATAAGTTCTGTCAGTGTAACGGCTAATTGTTCTGCCAGGCTCTCTGTACCCAAAGGTATGGGTTGCCCAAAAGAAAAGCGGGGTCTGGGATGAAAGCCATGAGAATAAGCAATCGGCATATGCGCCCTTCTCACTGCCCTATGAAAAACACGGACCAGTTCCAGGTGTCCCAGAAAACGTGCCTCTCCCAGTTTGGTGAAGGACAAATTATAGGTAATTGAGTGATCAGATAATCGCGTGATCGGGTAATCAGATAATTGAGCAAAGGACAAAGTATGGATCTTTTCCTTTTCATAGATTAAAGGACGAATATGCTTAAAATCACATACTTCGCAGGCTTGGCATTCACCATGTCTGCAGTCCGGCGTAAAAGTCTCCTCCCTGGCCTTCTCTCTTTCATTCAGCAGATACTCACGGCTCACACCAGTTAAGATATGGCCCCAGGGAAGGGATGCCTTTAAGTCAATTGCTTCTATATATCTTTTAAGTTCTACATCCTCTTCAACCGCGGCCTTTTTATACAAATCCAGCATTAAGTGATCACTCCATGCATCAAGACGCGCTCCCATTTCCCATGCCCTGCAAAGGACTCTTGTAAGCCTGCGGTCCCCTCTGGAAAAAACGCCTTCCAGAAAGCTCTGAAACGGATCATGCCACTTATAACGAAGGTCACGACCTTTTAATTTGTACTTCAGGAGTTCAAGCCGATCTCTAGATTCCCGCAGACTTAGTTGCCGTTCCCACTGAAAGGGAGTATGGGGTTTTGGCACAAAAGTGCCTACGCTGACGGTGACCTTTTTGCCCCTTTTTCTGCTACTTCCAAGTACCCTCTTTGAGAGTTCGGCTATTTCCAATACATCGGCCACAGTCTCTGTCGGAAGACCTGTCATAAAGTAAAGTTTTATATTGCTCCATCCGAGGTTATAGATTTTGGCGGCCGTATCAATGAGATCATGCTCTGTAATTCCTTTGTTTATTACTCTTCTCAGTCTCTCGCTCCCTGCTTCCGGGGCCAAAGTAAATCCGGTTTTCTTTACCCTTTGTATCTGTTGCATAATTTCCGAATCAAGAGTACCTATTCGAAGAGAGGGAAGAGAGACAGCAACATTCTCCGGCATGTAGCGATCCATCAAGGTACATAACAAAGGCAAAAGACACTTATAATCACCCGTACTCAGGGAAAGTAGTGAAAATTCCTCCCATCCGGATGTAGCCAGGGCCTGTTCCAGCAGGCCAAAAATTTTTTGGGGTGAGCGTTCACGTACTGGTCTATAGGTAATACCTGTTTGGCAAAACCTGCAACCACGGGTACAGCCCCTTGCTATCTCAACCCCCATACGATCATGGACTATCTGGGTATAAGGTACAACAGGGCGAGAGGGGAAAGGGGCCTTGTCGAGATCAGATACTATCCTGCGTTTTATAAAAGTTGCTTCGGGCCTTTTGGGCTCCAGTAAGGCAAAGGAGCCATCATCTTGATATTTTGGTCTGTAAAAACCCGGTATATAAACGCCGTCCACATGGGAAAGAGCAATAAGTATCTCATTTTTGTCGCTACCTGTTTCTCGCCAATCCTTCACTAGGCTTGCGATTTCAGGTAAAGCCTCCTCTCCGTCTCCTATCAGTATGGCATCAAATAGGTCAGCAACGGGTTCGGGATTAACCGAACAAGTTCCTCCCCCAAGGATTATGGGGCACTTCGATTTGTTTCTCTCCTCTGCCCTAAAAGGTATATCTGCAAGGTCAAGAATAGTCAGAATATTGATA
>DQXT01000093.1 GCA_011042225.1 Deltaproteobacteria bacterium
CGAGTTTTACTAATACAATCCCCACAAGTCGGCCTGTACTGCGAAGTATGATTAAATTAGAATTATTAGAGCAATGCCTCAATTGAAACCAAATGCTAGAAAGATTTATATCTCCTTCGGTTTTCAGATTGTTTAGTATGTCACAGCTCGCCTCCCTGACCTCCCAACTAAATTCATCTAGTAGTTCACAGGTTGCAGGCAAATGAAACTGGCGACACTGAAGCAAGTAAAACCTGTCGTATTGGCCGATATTGGCAGGTATAGACTCTAAGATCCTGTGCAAGATCGGTATAATTTGGCCCTCCCTCAGAAGCTGAACTCCTTTCTTAAGCTTGTTTTTCTTTATCAGTTTCCAAGGACTTTGTGAGGACCGGGAGGTTTTTCGAGCACACCAAAAACTTTTTTGGCTTTCTATGTAGAATCTTTTTTTAAAGACCCCGAAACAATGAATATCTTTGAATGGCCTAAATCCTAATCTTGCGTGGGATTTGATGCGATTCTCGTTTAGATAATGGATGTCTCCAAATAAGCCTGCAGGGCCATTTTGTTTGCTCAGCTCAAAGGCTTTCTGCATCAAATATATATGGTACCCCTTAAGGCGGTAGTCAGGGTGGATATAGGTTCTGAAGACCCAGGTAGCACGTGCCGGTCCGGGTAGGCGGCTACAATAACCACCAGGGGGCTTTATCAAATTTACCTTCTTAACAAAGCAGATGCCCTATACCCCACTTTTGTCTTATCACGCCACCACTGCCCATTGATCAACTTGACACGGCATCAACAAACTGCTCAGCTATTTTTCTCCACGTGTATTTTTCTAACACAATTGACTGCCCTAGTTGACCTAATTTCCGCCGTTCGGACGGATTATTTATTAAGTATTGAATTGCAGAAATCATTTCCGTAAGATTATCGGCAAAAGTAATTGACTTCATATTCATATTTTCAATTTCCTGCAATCGTGTGCTAATAACTGGCTTTCCCATTATCATATATTCAAATACTTTCATTGGGCATGCAGCATGTGAAACCGGCATCTTCTTGAAGACATTAAGGCACAGGTCCATTTCGTTTATATACCTAAAGACGTCTGCATGCTTTACGCCTCCTGTGAAAAATACGTTTTTCAACCCCAAGGCAAGAGCTCTGTTCTTAACCTCAGCCCAGGACCGCCCATATCCAACCAATAAAAAGTTGACCTCGGAAAGATTAGCTGCTGTTTGTAGAATCAATTCAAAATCAATAAAATACTCAAAAGACCCTATAAACCCGACGATCGGCCTTTCAATGTTAATGTTTAGAGGGTCTAGTCTTGCCTTGTTCGCTTTTGATGGCGAAACCCCGTTGGGAATGACAATAGCCCCTTTCCAAAAGTCTTTTGCTAAGACACTAGAAACCGCCAGAACGTAGTCTGCTGACCCCAACATGCTATTCAGAAGTCTTGAGGCAACACCTAGAGCCAAGGGATTTGAGAAAACTCCAAGCTCTTTGGCTAACATGTCAATATAGTCATCAGCTAGGTCAAAGACTACCTTGCATGATCTGCTACGAACCAACAGGTATTGAGGAATATTATAAAGAAGCATAACATCTATGCCCTTTTCTTCAATGATATTCCTCGCATAAGAGTAACACCATAGTGAGTAGATTCCTTTCTTGTATAATTTGTCGAAAGGAGAGTTTCTCTTCCAAAATACGGGTGGAATCTTAATATCTGACAGACGGATGTTATTTGGTATCACAACGTCAATTTCCTGAAAATTCGTCTCATCTGATCTTGCAGGAGGAGGTTGGAGCACATATATTTCATGACCCATCTCTGCTAGTTCTGTGAGAATTGAGTGGTACCTAGTCCAATTAATAGCCTTCCAACGGGCCATGTAGGGGAACAATATTTTCATTTTTGATCCCGTGTTTTTCCCGGAGCTACTACCGGGTATTTCTCGAGAAATTGGGAATATGTAAGAACTTCAACCTCAATGTCTACTAACATGTCAAGGAGCAAAGGGAATCGGGCAATTTTGGAGACATCCAGAGGGTCTATGTATACATTCAAATAGCTACTATAATACTTCCCCAGGCGCAAAAGGTGCCTGAACATCCTCTCGTAGTCCTCGGGGCCACTTCTGTGGACTATCCTATGTGACCACCTGGGACTGTTCAAGGCGTGCCATGTATCAAATACCGTAAAAGGATGTTTCGGGCAGGTAGATAGAGGGAATTCCACGATCCCGTTGCTTGCAAGGAAAGGGGAGCCCCATGGCTTGCCCATTGTAGACCACGTAGAAGAGGAGTAAACGTAGTTCAGTTCTTCTAGAATACTATAGATCTCCCGCGTAAATAAATTCTTGAAATGGGGTATCCTGCATCCCTTTGGCTCATACCGTAGAATTTTCCAGCAGATTTCGTGGCACTTTTCCAGTTCCTCTCTTTTCTCGTTCTTTGGGATATCTTTAAATTTTCTGCCCGGATTCAAGAGTTCATTATCAGGATGGGAATAGGTGTGATTCACAATTTCGTGCCCGGCCCCCAAAATCTCTTTATGTATTTCTGGATATTTCTCTATCCAGTATCCAACACAGGCAAAGCTCACCTTAAACGGATATCCTTTCAACACCTTCAGCACGCTCGGAATTGCTTCTATGTCCTCAGGGTAATCGCAGTCAAAGGAAAGTGTAAAGCAGCTCTTGTTGCCCCAAGGTTTTCCTCCGTCACCAGTTTCAAAAATCCAGCGCATAAATCTAAGCGGAAAACCAAAGGTCACAATTCCCAGTAATACATAGTTCTTCTGGTTACCTGCTACCCAGTTCACAAAACTTTCTCTTAGGCCCTGAGTTATGTTGTGTATTTTCATCTCTCGAAGAGGTTGTAAGGGATTATTGGAGTATTCTTTCTATATAATCAGCAATTCTCTTTGACGATAAACCGTCTCCATAAGGGTTACACGCAGTGCTCATCCTTCTATACTCATTGGTATCATCAAGAAGCCTGTTTACTTCTGCAATAATTCTATCTGGGTCTGTCCCAACCAACTTCACAGTACCTGCCTCAAGGGCCTCCGGACGCTCCGTGACTTCTCGCATTACCAGTACTGGTTTTCTGAGGCTAGGGGCCTCCTCTTGAATTCCTCCAGAATCGGTCAGAATTATATATGACCTACTCATAAGGAATACGAATGGCTCATATTCCAGCGGATCTACAAGGTGAATATTGGAAATATTGCCAATCAAGCGATGGACATCTTTGCGAACATTCGGGTTGAGATGCACAGGATACACAAACTCAATGTCGCCCCTATTCTCGGCAAGGCTAGCGATTGCGGAACAAATATTCTTAAACCCGTCCCCGAAGTTTTCTCGTCTATGGCCGGTCACCAGTACCATCTGTTTATTCCCTGATAGTATGCTCTCTAGAAAGCCAAATTCGTTTTCATAAGATTTGAGCTTTGGCTTACTACTATTTATCATTTCGACAGCGTGCAATAACGCATCTATTACTGTGTTACCTGTGACCAAAATATTTTCTGAGGGGACATTTTCCATAATCAAATTCCTTTTGGCCCTCTCAGTGGGGGCGAAGTGAATATCGCTTATCACACTGGCTAGATGACGGTTCATTTCTTCAGGAAAGGGACTGTATTTATTCAAGGTGCGAAGCCCCGCCTCGACATGTCCCACTGAGATTTGATGGTAATAAGCCGCTAGAGCAGCCCCAAATGTAGTAGTAGTGTCCCCATGTACCAAAACTAGATCTGGTTTAATTTCCGATAAGACACGGCCCACTTCCACAAGGACCCGACTAGTAGTTTGGAATAAATCCTGATTTGGCAGCATGAGATTGAGATCGAAGTCTGGCCGTATTAGAAACAGGTGTAGAACCTGATCAAGCAGCTCCCTATGTTGTGCAGTTACACAAACTAGGCATTCAATGTGCCCTTTTCCTTCTCGCGATTTCAACGCCTTTATCACAGGAGCCATTTTGATAGCTTCGGGCCTTGTTCCAAATATCACCATTATTTTTGCAGTTCCCATCTAACTCCCCATAACCCGAATAAGGCAAACAGCTAAACCATCGGCTAAGGTTTCCGTTAATATTTTGGACATAGAGGGTCTAAATAAATGAGATTTTGGCCAGCGCAAGGTGAAAAAGATAGAAGAGGCCGATCGCTGAAAGAAAGACCAAGACACCCGATAACTCATGGAGGAAGCCTTTGGCAATATCGGGACCAAAATGCTGGGCTAGAATAGCGGTGGCTATTAGTCTTACAATATTCAGAAATATCGCAATAGGTATAGCTGAAAGAAAAAGGAGCCACTTCCTTGGCAAGGAATGCGTTGAAATGATGGAAAAAGCAGCACTTAGTGCCAAAAGTGACGTAAGAGACCGCATGCCAGAGCATGCATCAACGACTTGGAGGCTGGTATTGCTCAAGTGAATAATGTTTCCTTCAGCATAAACCGGGATGCCAAGCAAGCCCATGCCATGTACCGCTATCTTGGTCACGAACATTTTGAGAGGAAAAGCTATTCTGTTCCAAACAATGGTGGGAATGGGAATCATAAATATGAGGTATCCTATTGCAACCCATAGCCTTCCCGCTATGCTCATTCCGAATATAAATGCTATTAAACCCCAGATCACGATTAACATAGAAAAGCGCATCGTAAAAAGTTCTGCAGCCATATTCCCCAAAACAAAGAGAGACAGCCCTGTCATCAGGATTACAATGGCCCAGTTTGCAGGCCTCACCGATAAGCGGATCACGTTCTCCCTTTTTTTCCAGACAATATATGCACAGATTGCAGGTACCAGGAAGCCATGCGAGTAATTCTCGTATTTTATCCAGTCGTGGATCAGTTTCTCCAAAACATGATAATAGAGGACTACAAAAGAGAAAATGAGAACAGAAAAAGACGCGAAGCTGCCAACAAGGGAAGGCTTACTGTTCACCAGGGCTCTGAAATTTAATTTGGAATCTTGAGCAGTTTCTGACATGGTATCATCGCTTGTGGGGCTTGAAGCCTAAAAGACCAGGCTGCCAGAGGCCGACTAACAGGGCCTCCGGTAGTCCTTATGCCCCCGGGAGGAATTGTTCGAGAATAGGAAAAAGATCTTGGGCAAAGCCTTTTAAATCACGAGTTGTTTCTGCCTCGCTATGCTCTACCGGGGCTATAAGGCGGACAAACGTTCCGTCGGTGCGATGCTTAAAGATTGAATCCCATATGAGATAAATTTTCTGCCAATACTCAGAGGAAATAACCCGACCACGAGACTGAAACCAATACAAAGCTATTTGCCTTTCATTGCCTTTCCTCATCAGAAGCTTAATAACCTTCCGTTGGCCTCTTGGTGACATGTTTACTTTGATCAAAGATCTATTTATGATGTCCCAGCCGGCACCAGGCATGCAATTCTTTGGAGAATGAATTAAATCTCCTTCTCGCTGGCTTTGGTAAAAACCAATGTACAGCTGGATGGATTTTCCATCTTCACTCTGATAGTTGCATAAATACGAATCATCGACTCCCAAGGTCTTATACACATCTTCGTCAAAATGTGAGACGTGCCCTTTCCATCTTCCTATAACCGTGGGGAACTCGGAAAGGCCTTTTAGGGGAGAGATAACC
>DQXT01000126.1 GCA_011042225.1 Deltaproteobacteria bacterium
ATCGTCTTTTTGAGGTTCCTTATCCTCTTGACTTAATGGGTTTTTTTCTTTAACGTATTAATGTTTTGAGATTTGTAACAGCTCCCTTGAAATTTCTCGGCGTGTTTAGAGAGGAGGATGTCTTAATATGACATTAACTAAGGCAGATCTTGTAAATCGTATATATAGAAGTAAAAAACTGAACAAAATAGAGTCTGCTCAAGCTGTAGAATGCCTGCTCAAGATCATTAAAGACCGTCTTGAGGCAGGAGAAAACGTTCTTATTAGCGGTTTTGGTAAATTTTCTGTCAAGGATAAGAGATCCAGACGCGGCAGAAACCCACACACCGGAGAGGATCTGATCCTTGATCCACGAAGAGTTGTGACTTTTCGGCCTTCAGGAGTGTTGCGTCAAAAGATTAATACAGAGACCGGGAAGTAATTCCGATCAAAAATCAGCAATCCTAAATTTAAAACTTAGAATTCAAAATTGTGTCTGAGTCGTTTTTCCATTTAGACAATAATCAAATGGTGCCGAAGGGGAGATTCGAACTCCCACGGATATAATGTCCACTAGATCCTGAATCTAGCGCGTCTACCAATTCCGCCACTTCGGCTGAGTGAAAAACATTAAATAGACAGTGCTTAAACTTGTCAAGGGGCCATTGTACCGTCTGTTGAACAAATAGTAAATTAATACCTGTTGAAGAAGATTTGAAATGAAGGTTTACAAGGGTCTGCACGAGATTAAAAAACCATTTTATCGACCTGCACTGACCATAGGCAACTTTGACGGAGTACATCTGGGACATCAGGCCCTTTTCCGACGGGTTGTAGAGCTTGCGGGACCAAGAAAAGGGAACACGGTAGCCCTTACCTTTGAACCTCATCCTATGAAGGTCTTAAGGCCTCAAAGTCCACCAAAACTTATTTCAACAATGGATCATAAGGTGGAGCTGATAGCCCGGGCCGGAATTGAATATCTGATTCGCTTGTTTTTTACCAAAGAGCTTGCAGGCATGTCAGCCCATGATTTTGTATATAAAATACTTCATCAGACTATAGGGGTTGAGGATGTGGTGGTAGGTTATGATTATGCCTTTGGCAAGGGCCGGCAGGGGAACATCTCTTTTCTCCAGGCCATGGGGTCTAAGCTTGGATTCAAAGTACATGTTATCTCTCCTGTTTTAGTGGAAGGCATAGTAGTCAGCAGTAGTAATGTCAGGGAATACGTGACTTTGGGCGAGATGAAAAAGGTCCGGCTCCTTCTTGGAAGGTATTATCAGATTCGTGGAATTGTAAAGAAAGGAATACGTCGAGGTGGGCCAGTCGTAGGCTTTCCTACAGCAAACCTGCGTATTGACAAGGAGGACCTCTGTCCTAAACCCGGAGTCTATGTAGTTCGGGTTATTCATCAAGATCGGTCCTATGGAGGGGTAATGAATATTGGATATAATCCCACATTCGGTGGACAGGATTTGGGAGCTGAGGTCCATATATTCGATTTTGAAAAGAATATCTATGGTCATCCTATTAAATTGGATTTTATACAGAGATTAAGGGATGAAAAAAAATTTTCAGGACCGAAGGAATTGGCCGGGCAGATCACAAAGGATGTGAAGGCGGCGCGTCTTGTCCTTGCCGAAAGCAAAGACCTATAGAGGTTTGTGTTATACAGGTAATTTTTACAAAAAGGGATAGCTGAAAGCTATCCCTTTTTGTCCGATAAGATTTGATGCTCAGATTGTGCTAGACTTCTTCAACTGTAATGGCGCCTGCCGGGCAGACCTCTACACAGGTTTCACATCCTAAACAGTCATCCATTCTAGCGACTACCGGCCTTTCGTTTTCTGCGTCCCAGTCAAATACTTCAGACGGACAGTTGCCTACGCACTCTTCATCGCCTTGGCACTTATCATAATCAACGGTGACCTCAAACATAACTTCCTCCTTTTTATTATAATCAGTAAGCCCACATAACTTGGCATTTAATTACTTATTGGTTCATATAGACGATGGGCATTCTTTTTGTCAACCCTGTTTTTATGAAATATTTGGCTTCCTTCATCTACATGTTCGCAATTTTTTCGGAAAAAGCATGTGTTGTTGAATTGAATGCCGAAGTTGAAAGTTGAAACTGGAAATTAGAAATTGGGGGAATGCTGAGATGTAGACGTGTTATCTAATTTCGGGTTTCACTGCAAAAAAAACAAAGACAACAGAGTATAAACTATTTTTGACTTGTCGTGAAGGATGACCGATATTCGATGGCGGTTTTGACCAGGCTAGTTGCCCATTCAGGGTGTTCAAGGGCGTGTACATGTGTATACGTTCCAAAAATATTTTTAAATACTATTCCTTCGTGTTGTCCGTCGAAGCCGTGTCCCCTTAATACGCTGCAGCTCAGTTTTCCTGAATTTGCCTTATCCACAAGGACCGGCCTGGAGTAATGGAATTCATGACCGCGCAATATTGTGCCTATATTATAAAATGGATTTTGTGAGATAACTTCCAGGGCACTGTAACCATGACCAGCCGGTTTTTCACCAACAATAAAATCCCAACCGATGGCCCCTGCCATAGGATAGGTCTTCCCCCGCCACACAAGGTGCCTGCCGAGATACATCAGCCCTCCGCACTCTGCATAGACAGGAAGCCCGAGGTGTATAGCCCTATAAATATCTCTTTTCATATCATCATTGGCTGAGAGCCTGGCCGCTTGTGTTTCAGGGAATCCCCCTCCTATATATAGTGCATCGAGTTCCGGCAATCCGGCACTTTCAAGGGAATTTAAGAATATAAGTTTTGCACCGGCTTTCTCCAAGGCCTCCAGATTTTCAGGGTAATAAAATTGGAACGCCCCATCCCGGAGCACTCCTATAAGAGGTGTATGTGACGAGTGGGTCTTTTCTGCGGCAGGGAATAATTTCATGCAATCCATACCGGCAAGCTTCCATACTTTATTTTGATCAGCAATCCTGTTTAACGCATGAATATCTACTGATTCCCGTACTAAAAGGCCTAGTTTGTCCAGGGCCTTGGCGGCCTTCGGATGTTCCTCCCATGGGGTAACGCCTAGATGGCGCATAGGTATAGGATCGCCCTTCATCCTTGGCAGGGCACCGAGTACAGAGATACCTGTATACTTTTCCACTGATCGCCTGACGATTGTTTCGTGACGCGATCCACCTATATGGTTGAGTATCACCCCCTCAATACGCAGTTCCGGATCAAGGCTTAGGCAGCCTAGGACAAGGACTGCGACCGTCCGTGTCGTTTTGGTGCAGTCCAAAACTAAAATGACCGGGGCATTTATCAATTTGGCAAGTTCCGCCGTGCTACTTGAACCGGATTCATCTACGCCGTCAAAGAGACCGCGATTACCTTCTATTACACTGATATCAGCGCTTTTTGCCCTGAAAGCAAAGGACTTGCGGATGATTTCCCCTGACATAAGGAAGGGGTCCAGGTTATAGCAGGGACTTTTGGCTGCCTGTGACAGCCAGCCGGCATCAATATAATCGGGTCCCTTTTTAAAAGGTACTATCTGAAGGCCTTCTTTTTGCCAGGCCCGAACCAGTCCTAAAGCGGCAACAGTCTTTCCGGCTCCGCCTTTAAGTCCTGCGATTACTAATCTGGGAAAATTTTGTTGAGACATGTAGATTACATTAATTCAATATCGCGGAGCCTTTCAAGAAAGGCGGATTCTTTTTCAAAATTACCCAATGCCTTGTAACAGCTTGCAATATAGGGAATGGCTTGCCTTGAATCAGGGAATTTCAGAAGGTATAAAAGCGCTTTGCTATATTCCCCCAAGTTCATATAACTGATTCCCAGGCAAGTATTCAACGGCTCACTGTCCGGGAAGAATTTAATACCTTCTGATAGAATCCTGATAGATTCATCAAAGGCCCAGTCTTTTTGCTTTATGATACCCAATCCCAGATAGGCCCGATGGTCGGGGTAATAAGCCAATGCCATATTATACAGCTTTTCAGCGGTTTTCTCTTTTTCCTTGACGGCATCTATCTTGGCGTAGTCCCCGTGGCTGAAAGTCATACCCAGCCTTGAGCAAAAACCTGAATGGCGTTTATATAGGTCTTTTTGATCAATAAGTTCAATAGAGCCCACATAACGGTGAAGATTTGCATAGTATTCATTTCTCAGTTTTTCGCCGAAGGCCAATATCGTATCCTTGGACAGATGGGGATCAGTTTCAAAATACATTATATCTTCTATTTGCTGCAGCCAGATCCTGTCTGAGACCTTGAATTTTTTCTTGAAATCCGAGTACAGCGCGGTGCCTGGAAACAGGTCAAGTATATAAAAAATAGTACTCATTGGTCTGATTTCATGCATCAGATCTATGGTCTTCTGAATTGTTGCCCTGCTTTCTCCCGGGGAGCCATAGATGAAATAGGCCCGCGCAAGGATTCCGTATTTAGTTGTTAGATCAAATGCCTTTTTAATATCATGGGTCTTAATATTTTTATTCAGGCAATTCCTGATCTTTTCAGAACCACTTTCCACGCCGTAACTGATTTGAATGCAGCCGGCCTTTCTCATCCAGTATAACATGTCTTCACCCACACAGTTTACCCGCGAGATAGCAAACCAGGTGATATCAAGTTTCCTTTCCAGGATTTTTTTGCATATCTCAATCACCCTGTCCTCTTTGAGCGTAAAGGTATCATCTGAGACATAAAAAAAATTAATGCCTTTCTTATATAGCAGCTCCAATTGCTCCACGAAGTATTCCGGTGAGTGAAATCGGACTCTACGTTTCCAGAAGCTGGGTGATCCGCAAAACGTACAATTCCATGGACACCCTCGAGAAGATATTACATGCTGATATTTGAAATATTTCGCCGGATTCGGCACATCATCAATATTTTGAATGAATTCGGCATCTTCAGTCTTTATTATTTTGCCTGACTTCCTGAAACAAATTCCCTTGATGTTTTCAATATTTTCATAATCCCCCTTTTCTATGCATTTTACCAGATTTAAAAAGGTGTACTCTCCTTCTCTCATAACCACAAAGTCTATTTCAGCGAAATGGGACAGTAAGAGTTTCCACAGAAACGTAGCCCCAACCCCGCCAAACACGATCTTGACTTCTGGATCAAGCTGTTTGGCAATTTGAGCAACCTCTAAGCCGCCCCAACGATTCGCATGCAAGATGGAAAATCCAATGATATTAGGTCTTTTTTCTGTCAGAATTTCCTTGATTCTCTCAGGCGTTTTATTAATGTTGTACCAATTCAATATTTCAACATCATGCTGGTTTGCTTTTAGCACAGCCCCTAGATAATAAACCCCTATGGGCACCACCCTCACATCGTAGTCCTGTAGTCTGTCTTCAAGGCAGTATGGATATATGAGTAATATTTTCATTTGTTTACCGGTAGCGTTTGTGGCGCAGTTAACAAGGCGGCTTATTTGGACCTTTTTCAGGATATAGACGTAAGAGTTTATATAGAGTTTATATGAGTGATAGTCAAGAATCGTCGGTACAACCGAGTCTTTTTATATTGAAGTCAGGCCTTTGCTCCAACTGAAATTTTGGAGTAATGAAAATATGGGTATATGGTATAATTGGATTACGGGAAAATAAAGGAGATAAATATATATTCAAATCCA
>DQXT01000107.1 GCA_011042225.1 Deltaproteobacteria bacterium
ATTTTTAGTACTTTAGCTAAGTCAAGTATACTAAATTGGAGCTGCTTTTTCAATTATTTTTGCTATTTTTTCAGTATGTTGAATATCTTTCCGATCGTTTTTTTAACTGCGAAACTTCAGTAATAATATGAGGGCCGTGAGAGTTGGGCAAGGGATAATCGTATTTTTTGAATCTGGTATTTGCGGCGGCTGCCACGGCCATCGGCTCGGTCTCCGTTGTCAGGAATTCACTGCGTCTGCTGAAGTTCCAAATTGGTTAGAAAGGAGATTGTCATGGACAAGGAAGTAAAGATCTACAGCACCCCTGGGTGTCCATATTGCAAGATGGCAAAAGAGTTTCTTTTGAAAAAGGGTGTTGAGTTCATTGATTATGATGTCAAGAAAGACAAGGAAGCCCTCAAGGAAATGAAGAAAATATCCGGCGGTGCCATCAGGGTGCCTGTGATTTCTCTTTGCAACGAGGTGATCGTGGGGTTTGACCGCGGTCGCATGGAACAGGCTTTGAGCTGTCTTAAACAGAGTTCAAAGATTGAGTGAGCCGTTACGGAGGTAATTATGGCCAAAGTAACCATATATTCCACAGACGGTTGCCCTTTTTGCGGCAAGGCAAAGTCGTTCCTGGCGGAAAAGGGAATCAGTTACGATGGAATTGAAGTCCAGTCAGGATCGGGGGCCTGGGAGGAAATGAAAAAAAAGACCGGCAGCGGTTCTCTTCCGCAGATCCTGATCGGAGATGAACCGGTCGGAGGATACAGTGATCTGGTTCATCTGGAGGCCAGCGGTGAGTTGAGCCGGAAGCTGGGACTGCCTGAAGAAGGGAAGGGTACCCCCCTTTATGACGTGATCATTATTGGCGGCGGCCCGGCCGGCCTGAGTGCCGCAGTGTACGCAGCCAGAAAGGTCCTCAAGACCCTTGTTGTAAGCAAAGATATCGGTGGACAGGTGGCCTGGACTTACGATGTGGATAATTACCTGGGTTTCAGCCAGGTAGAGACCGCCGATCTAATCGCAAAATTTGAAGATCACGTGGAGAAGTATGGTATGGAAAAACTGGTTGGGGTTGAGGTCAAGGCCCTTGAGTTGACCGGGAAGATAAAAAAGGTAACCACGGCTGATGGGGACTCATATCTTGCCAAGACTCTAATCATCGCCACGGGAAAGCGTCCCCGGCCGCTCAATGTGCCCGGGGAGAAGGAATTGACCGGAATGGGTGTTACGTATTGTTCCACATGCGATGCCCCCTTGTTTGAAGGTCTTGATGTGGCGGTAATGGGCGGCGGTAACTCGGCCCTTGAGGCAGTCTTTGACCTGATGAAAGTCTCTCCTAAGATCTACATGGTTTCTTTGACTTCCGTTACCGGTGACGAGATACTTCAGGACAAGGTCATGAGTTCATCCAAGGTCGAGATTTTCACTGAACATAAAATACTCCGGATTGAAGGTGAGACCGAAGTTGAGGGAATTGAGATCGAGTCATTAAAGACCGGTGAGACTAAAAAGCTCAGTGTACAGGGGATCATCGTGGAGATCGGCCTGCTTCCCAACTCCGAACTTGTAATGGATACCGTGGAAACCAACCGTATGGGGGAGATCATAGTAGACTCAAGGTGTCACACGGGTGTTTCTGGGGTTTTTGCCTGCGGGGATGTGACCGATGTTCCCTACAAACAGATCATTGTTGCAGCAGGCGAGGGGGCCAAGGCCGCCCTGGCTGCCTATGACTATATTATAAAACAGAGGTAGATACGAAAATTATTAGTTTTGTTTTAGATCTTCAGCCGAAATTTTTAAACCATGAAGTTACCGGTAATTGATTTAGGTGAATGTGATGACTGCGAGGCGTGTCTGGAGCAGTGCCCCATGGTCTTCAGAAGAAATGAAGCTGGATATATAGAGGTGGTGGACCTTTCTGAATACCCAAGAGAAGAGATAGACGAAGTTATTAAGAATTGTCCTGCGCAATGCATCACCTGGGAAGAAGTTTGAGACTGGGGACAGAGCAGGACTGTAATTAACAACTACAGCCTATCGCCATAAATAATGTCCTGGGCTATCTGAAGGGTTGCCTTGAGCATAGACGAGACCATCGGCGGCACTTTCGATATCGGAGGACCGGATATCCTGATCTACAGGCAGCTCATGTAGATCTACGCTGAGGTGGCGGGCCTGAGAAAACGATGGATCATTCCGGTGCCGCTCTTTACGCCTCGCATGAGTTCCTATTGGATTCATCTGGTTACGCCTGTACCCTCTTACATCGCTAGGCCGCTTGCCGAGGGGCTGCGTAACCCCGTAATCTGCCAGGAAAACCGTATCAGGTCCATAATCCCCCAACCCCTTCAGGACTGCAGAGAGACAATTCGACTGGCCCTGGGCATGGTGAAAGAGAAGTGCGTTGAGACCTGCTGGGCGGATGCCGGACCTATCAGCTATCCCGAATGGGCACAGTGCGGTGATGCGCCATACGCGGGTGGGACCGTCATGGAGTCGGGATACCGTGTGGTGCTGGATGCAGCCCCCGACGAGGTATGGAAAACCCTTGTATGCATCGGCGGGGAGAGGGGCTGGTTTTCATCCGGGTATCTCTGTGGGCACTGAGGGGCCTGATCGATCGACTGGTGGATGGAGTTGGCCTCAGGAGGGGCCGTACGAACCCTGTTCATCTTCGCCCGGGCGATCCGGTGGATTTCTTCCGTGTCCTGGAGGTGCATGAAGCCAAACTGATTTCCCTGATCTCGGAGATGAAATTTCCCGGAGAGGCAACCCTGGAATTCAGACTCTATCCTCTCCCTGAAGGAAGGACTGAACTCCAGCAGTTATCCAGATTTTTGACCCAGGGGCTTGCCGGCCCGATTTACTGGTATGCACTCAACCCCTTCCACCGATATGCCTTCAAGGGGAGGCTGAAAGGAATCGCACGTTCAGTTGGAAGCCGTATTATCGAAGGCCCTGATCATTTTGTCCCGAGACTTCCCTACGTATGCCGCATCGATCCAACGAAGAATACCTGAAATCCGGAACTGCTTCATACGTTTGTTAAATGTCAATTTTATTATTTAAGAGGAGGAGATAATGAAAGGTTTAAGGGACTATTTTGAGAACAAAAGGGGAACAGGGGTTATGTCAACAGCGGACAAGGATGGAAAAGTCAACGCCTCAATATATTCCAGGCCCCATTTTATGGAAGATGGCTCTGTCGCCTTTATCATGAGCGACCGCCTCACCCACCATAATCTCCTGTCAAATCCTCATGCGGCCTATCTGTTCATGGAAGAGGGATTAGGGTATAAAGGAAAACGCCTTTACCTAACCAAGATCCGCGAAGAAAAAAACAAGGACCTCATTCAATCCCTCAGCCGCAGGGGATACAGGAATGAAAAGACCGGCGCGCGATTTCTGGTGGTCTTTCAAGTGGATAAAGTCATGCCACTTATCGGTGCGGGTGATGAAACGGAAGGATGAAACATAAAGCGAGTTAATCGCCAAAACTTATTAAACAGCCGTTCGCTTCCCAATAACCGGCCCTAAAGAGGGCGTCACCTTTACCCGGATAAAGTTCAGTGATTCCATTTTTGGACTATATCGTCCATATGAAAAGAAAAGCGCCCTTTTTCCAGGTCATCGAAATAGTCCTGAAGTGTCTTGTATATCGCAGAAAAGGCCAGTTCCTTCCATGGCACTTCATGTCTTTTAAAGAGCCTTACATCCAGGCTCTCGTGCCCGGCGCTGAAAAGAGGCTCGGTCAAGGTCGCACGAAACATGATGTAGACTTGATTTACAAACGCGAGATTATAGAGGGTATGAGGTTTCAGCTCCACGATCCTGGCACCCGCTTCTTCAAGGGTCTCTCTTTTGGCCCCTGCTTCCACCGTCTAGCCATTTTCCAGAAATCCCGCCGGGAGGGTCCATTTTCCATACCTCGGTTCAATGGCCCGCCGACACAACAAGATATCCTCCTGCCAGATGGGAATAGAACCGACCACCATATTGGGATTTTTATAGTGAATCACCCCGCACCTGTCACATATAAAGCGGGGGCTATCATCATTTTTCGGTATTCGATAACTTAACCTGGCTCCACAATCACTGCAGTATTTCACTTTTAATGAACTCCTTTAACCCAGAAGGTCCTGAAGGGCGTCGTTCAGCCGGGGAAATTGAAAAACAAATCCGGCATCCAGCAGTTTTTTAGGGACCACCCGTTGTCCCTTTAAAAGGACGTCTCCAAACTCCCCCTTTATGATTTTGAGGATAAAACCCGGTACAGCCGACATAAAGGTCGGTCTTTTAATTGCCTTTCCAAGGGTCTTTGTAAATTCTCTGTTTGTAACGGGATCAGGGGCCGTGCAGTTGACCGGTCCTTCCATATTTTCCCGGTCCAGTAGAAAGAGATAGATTCGAACCAGATCCTGTTCATGTATCCATGAGAGTCTCTGCTTTCCGGTACCCAGGGGGCTGCCGAGGCCCATTTTGAACAAGGGGACCATCTGCTCCAGTGCCCCGCCCCGCTTGCCCAAGACAATGCCAATCCGACAGATCACTACACGTACGCCGTAACGACTTGCTTCCAGGGCCGCCGCTTCCCAGTCCTTGCAAAGCGAGGCAATAAAATCATCCCCAGGGGCACAGCTTTCATCCAGTTCTTCATCGTCGTGCGGACCATAGTACCCTATGGCGGAGGAGCTGATCAACGTTGTTTCTTTAACCTTGCAATTCCTCATGGCACTGACAAGGTTTTTCGTAGTCAGGATACGGCTGTCCCTTATTATTGCCTTGCTTTCCCTTGTCCAGCGTTTAAAGATAGAGGCGCCTGCCAGATTTATAACCGCTTTATGATGGGCTACATGTTCCTGCCAGGCCCCTCCTTCGGTAGGATTCCCCTCTATAAAGGAGATCCCTTTTCCAGGGGTAAAATCCCCAATTTTTCTTGTTAAAACAGTAACATGGTGGCCCTGCTCAACTAGTTTCCGCGCCAGGGCGGTTCCCACAAAACCGGTCCCGCCGGTCACAAAAATTTTCATGCCTGCTGCCTCCTTGCAAAGTAAAAACAAAGTGAATTTTTTTATCTTTGGCGACCGCAGATGCCTTATTGTTCCTCATTGAATTCACCACAGTTTGCCTTGAACTCTTCATGTTTGTCGGGCAGAATATTTCATTGCGGCGGCTGAAAAGATCTATACCGCTAAAGATATCTGCCTGACCCGTAAAGCAGGCGGTGATATTATGTCTGTGTGTGTCAGTGGCCAAACTTTTTATTTACACTATACTGGGATTGTAAAGATGAAACTAATATCAAAAAATAATATTATCGGTTCTTCCGGTTTTTGCGTACCTAGCTTTTTTAAAAATGTGGACATGATAATCTTTTTCCAAGCATATTTTTCAGGAAGGCGTAGGTTCAAGTCAACTCCAATTGGTCGCAAGGCAGTGTTCATTATGTTGGTGGTGCAACGGGTCTTATGTCTGGCCTGTGGGGCTCTGAGTCAGGTGAAGATTGGCTTTGCCGATGAA
>DQXT01000078.1 GCA_011042225.1 Deltaproteobacteria bacterium
GGACATTACGTTCGACTTATAGCCGGTGATTTTGAGGGGATTCATGCCTCGCTTAGCCAACTCTGTCGCTATGGATTCCCTGGCTTGATCCTTCAACACGCGAATACGGTCCGGATTATCCCCACGCCCGGATGGTATTATCGGGGGCAGGATGACCATCTTCACCCCGGATGGTGTGAGAAACCTGCTACCCGGAGGCATCAGGTGGTCAGTCCCCAGGATACACACCGGCACTATGGATGTTCCTGTATTACAAGCCAACCGGAAAGCCCCGTTTTTAAAACGCGCAAGCCTGCCGTCTCTGGAGCGGTGTCCCTCGGGCCAGAATATGAGAGAACACCCCGATGCCAGAAGCTTTTCTCCCCTTCTCCTGACTGCTTCCCAGCCATCATTTGAATTGATATAAAGCGCAAGTCGCATTACCCAATTGAAGACCGGGATCCGAAAGGGCCATGATGTCACAAAGGCATTTTCAAACGGCAGCATACCAAAAAGGTAGGGGTCTATTGAGGAATTGTGGTTTGCCACAAATATGACCGGGGGTCTGATTCCACAGGAAAAGTCTTCTACGGTCACAGTGGCCATAAAGGGGACAACACGCACTAATGCCCAGCCATAAAGACGGATACTTTTCCTGATTATTCTGTCCATTGGCTGGCTTGCGAGGACACTGTATATCAAGAGCAAGGGCAATATAAAAAGAAGACAAAAAACAGTAAAAACAGCAAAGACAGGCCAGATATATAGGTTGAGCAACAACTTTTTAATGTTCACTCTTTACTCCTTGGTAACTTGTCGATTTTTAAGACGACAGACAAGGTCAAAGAGATCGGCCAGAGTCCTTACAGACCGTACGGCCTCTTCATCGGTCATTTTCATTCCAAAGGCCTTTTCCAGGGCTACTACCATATCTACCGCATCAAGGCTGTCCAGCCCAAGATCCTCGTATAAAGTGGCATCCGGCTGAAGCGATTCGGGTTCGAGCTCGAACTCCTCTGCCATAATCTGCGTTACCTGCTGATAGACCTGTTCGTCTGATATCATGCTGTCCACCTCTGCAGCATCATGGCGGTGTTAACGCCACCCAGTGCAAAGCTGTTTTTAAGTACCATATTTAATGATAGCTTGTCCACAGAATGCACTAGGTTGATGCCGGAGCAAGCAGGATCGGGCCTTTCCAGATTAAGGGTCGGCACAACCTCCTGCCGGTTCAACATCTCAAGGAGCACTATTGTTTCAAGTGCCCCAGCAGCACCAAGGGTATGTCCCAGATGACCTTTATAAGAGCTGACCGGCACGTCTTTACCAAATATGCTGTTGATTGCAACGGCTTCTGCTATATCTCCAGACACGGTTCCTGTGGCATGTGCATTTACATAATCGATGTCATCTCCGTTCAAACCGGCCTCGGCCAAAGCATTATACATTGTCCTGGCCATAGAGCCCTCGTGTGGGACGGCAATGCTCTTGCTGTCATTTACATGGCCAAATCCCAGGATCTCACAATAGATATTTGTCTTACGTCTTAAAGCAGAGTCCAGACTTTCCAGAACCAGGATGCCACCACCTTCACCACAAACGACTCCATCCCTGTACAAATCAAATGGCCTGGGAGTAGTCAAAGGAAGGTCATGACTTCGTGAGGCCGCTTTTATCACGTCGAATACCATTGTGACCGTGGGATGGACCTCGTCAGCTCCGCCGCATAGTACGGCATCTTGTCGGCCCGAGCGAATCAACATATAACCAAGACCCAGCGCCTGTGCTGATGAAGTGCAGGCACTTGTGGGTGCCCATTGTTCGCCGGTTATTCCGAGGGCAAGACAGACATTAGCTGCACAGCAATGCCCCATAATCTTAAAAAACATACCCGAGCGGACCTGTTCAACACTTTCTTCAGGTAAAAACTGTCTGTACAATGCCTCGTATATTAAGGGGCTCCCTGTAGTAGACCCGATTGCCACCCCCACCTTTCCTGATGCCAGGAAGTCCGGCTCAAGTCCGGAATCCGAAACCGCTTCTTTGGCGGCCAGAGTGGCGTAAATGGCCATTGGCCCCATAGTTCGTCGAAGGGTGCGGGACAATAAAGGCTTGGCATCAAAGGGCGGAACCGGCCCTGCCATGTGGCATTGAAGTCCTTGAATCCTTTGCCAATCCGGCATCAGTTGTATACCGGATCGCCCATTCCAGACTCCATCCAATAGATCAGCCACCCCTAACCCAAATGGCGATACGGCTCCACGCCCGGTAATGACTACGCGTTTCAGCGACACTGTCTCACCTCGTACCACAAGGGTTCCAAACCTTCAATTTCGCCTACGGTCACCATGCCGGCAAGCGAGGCCCCCATTATTCCTGCCATTAACGTCCCCTGTCCGCTAAGCCATAAACCAGGCAAACGGGTTCTGACTCCGGGACTAAACTGGTTCATGCTGTGCCGGACTCCATATGTTGCTCCCATGGGTAAACCCAGTTTATCTCTAAATGTAAGAGGAGTCCCTATTGCCAGAGGTTCTATACGGCTGTAGGCATCACCCCAGAGCCTACCTGCCTGCTCTATCATCTTATCGGCAGATTCTGCCTTCCACTTTCTATATGCCGCACTGCGTTTTTCTCGCACACCCTGATCGAAACGGGCGACTTCGTCCCAGACTGACATCCGTATCAACAGGACTCCTCCTGATGCACCTGTGGAATCTGAATCCCTGCGTCCCGGGGCGTTAATCATGATCGATTTTTCCGGATGTCTCAAGTCCAAATCCATTATGTCCAGACCGGTACGGATGTTGTAATAATTGATCCATGTCAGGTCTCCCAATGTATCAGGATCATCTATGGCCCCGAATACTATAAACATAGAGTCGGTATTTATAAGGTTCCGCATACGATTACAGAAGGCCTTCCGGAATATTTCACCCGGGACCAGGTCCAAAAGGCTTGTTGGATGACCTGTGTAAATCACATGAGAGGCGTATATCTCTTTCTCGGAAGTTTTGACACCTGCCACTTGGTTTCCTCTTATCAGGACCGATTCAACTTTCTGTCCGGTCAAAATATCCACGCCTGCCTCTGCCAGGGTTGCCAAAAAGGCATCCACTATGGCCTGCCCGCCGCCATCTATGGCATAGACCCCTGAATATAGCGGGTGAGCAACTGAGGCATGGATAGTGAGATTAACCTCCCTGGGCGGAACTCCATAGAGGAATACCGGTGTTGACAGTACGGCATGAAGATCCGTGTCCCGAATCAGGGACATCAGAAGTTGAGCCAGGCTCATGCCTTTCGGAGAAAACAGGTCATGTAAATATGGAGTAAGGGGGAGATCCAGGTTAAAGAATGGAATAGTGTTGGAAATTTCCCTGATCTTATTAAGATAGGCGTATATTCCTTGTTTTTCGCCTGGAAAGACCCGTTGCAGTTCATCTTCCAGACGATCATATGAAAAAAAGGCCCGTACGACTTTGCCGGAATCCATTATTCTCAGATTCTCATTACCTTCCTCAGGAAAGGGGAGTACGGCAAGACGAGGCCAAACACCTATATATTTCCACAGTGCCCGCAATATTTCTCCCTTTCCCATACCGCCTGAGTAGTGAAAACCAATGTCAAAGGGAATTCCTCTGCGTGTAAAGCGTTTTAACGCGCCACCGGGCCTTCTGTTTTGCTCCAGTATAACTACTCGTTTGCC
Source organism: Deltaproteobacteria bacterium (assembly GCA_011042225.1). Taxonomy (GTDB): domain Bacteria; phylum Desulfobacterota; class Dissulfuribacteria; order Dissulfuribacterales; family UBA3076; genus UBA3076. The sequence goes on from DQXT01000078.1 coordinate 3,689, forward strand.
TTTTTTGGCAAGCAGTGCTGCGGCTGTCAAACCGCTTATTCCGCTCCCTATGACAACGACTTCCGCCTTCATCGAGCAATTCCTATAACCAGGCATGCATTGGTTCCACCAAAACCGGATGCGTTGCAAAGCATAAAATGTGGCCTGAACGTAATCGTCTTTTTGGGAAGATATAAGACCTCTGCGGCGGGGTCCGGCACTTCAAGGTTGGGATTCCCCGCCACGAAGCCGCCCCATGCCATCAACAGACCATAGACTACTTGTGATGCGCCTGCCATCCAGAATTCGTGACCCGTCAGTCCCTTTAACGCGGATACAATAGGCGTTTTTTTTGTCCCATCCAGATCAAAAACATGACATAATGCAATTGCCTCTGCTTTATCACCAACTTGGGTGGATGTAGCATGCGGCAAAACCAGATCAATGTCATCTGGGGAAAGGGCAGCATCCATCAAAGCACAGTGCATTGCTCGTTCCAATCCCTCACCGCTTGGTACTGCTATTTGCTGACCATCTGATGTGTTGGAATAACCTAGGACCTCACCCAATATCTGAGCACCTCGTTTCTCTGCTAATTCGAATTCCTCTAAAACGATAGCTGCAGCTCCGCCGCTGGGGACTAATCCATCCCTGCCTCGATCAAACGGACGAGAAGCTGTATCGGGATAGTTTTCTCTGCGCGAAAACGCCCCTAATGCATCAAAGCTGCACATAGATTCCCAGGAGATTTCCTGTACTCCGCCACAAATTATCCGATCTTGTCTGCCAGAAGCTATGATTTCCGCCCCTTGGCCCACTGCCATGTTACCGCTCGCGCAGGCACCGCTCACGGTCCATGATATTCCTCGTATTCCCAAAATGGTGTTCAGGTTGAGGGTAACAGTACTGGTGAGCAGCCGGAATATGTGTCCACTGCCTATGGACTTTGTCTCTCCTGCAGATCGAAGTATATTTACCTGCTCAACTGCTGTAACAGCAGAGGAATCGTTGCCGAACACCACTCCTGTTTTCTCATCACCATTTAAGATGTCAGGATGAATACCGGCCTGCTCCAGAGCCTGAGACACTGCAGACCATGCCCAAAGGCCATATTCCGGCAGGGTCTTGCGCTGCTTCCGGTCCAGAACGCTCTTCGGGTCAAAGCCCTCAATAACACCGCTAAGAGCGCTTTGAAACCCCAAAGCCTTACGTTCAGGAAGAAAGCGTACCCCGGTTTTTCCTTTCCGGAGAGAGAGCTGTACTTTATCTCTATTCAGGCCCAAACACGAAATAATGCCAATTCCTGTAATGGCTACCCGTCTATTTTTATGGTCTATCTGATTTTTACCGTAGTTAATGTGCAATACCCTCCACAGGAAAAATATAATGAGTATTTTGAAGTAGTTCTGATTTCTAAATCCTCCGACACTTAAAATTTTTAAAGGTGTTTCACTTAATACAAAATTCTATTTTTTTAAATCTTTATAACTGAAGTTTCGCAGTTAAAAAAACGATCGAGAAGACATTCAACATACTGAAAAAATAGCAAAAACAATTGAAAAAGCAGCTCCAATTTAGTATACTTGAATTAGTTAACATACTAGAAATAC
>DQXT01000148.1 GCA_011042225.1 Deltaproteobacteria bacterium
AAAAGCGGCAATGGACGATAATTTTACAATACTTTGCCCACGACCAGGTAAAACGATGATTAATTCGTTTGTGACCGCCTTAATGCGGATGACCGCATGAAATTTTTCCAGGAAACTTCAGTTTTTATAACCAATGACCAGAAACATATTTGCAAGGTGAAACAATTTGGTCATATTAAAGAACTATCAAGGTACAATGATTATCGTACTTGAATTCAAAGACCGAAATGTGGCAGAACGATAGAATTAAGTCGGACGCCAAAACCACGGCGGTTTTGCGGGTCTTTTGAAAAAAGCATGTCTATCCTTGATCCGGTAACGCTTGAAGTCTTCAAGCACCTAATCCTGGCCATTCCCGAAGAAATGGGTGCGAATCTCAGGCGGACGGCCTTTTCTACGAATATCAAGGAGCGTCTGGACGAAAGCTGTGCCTTGTTTGACTCCAGAGGCCGTCTTATTGCCCAGGCCGAGCACATACCTGTACACCTTGGGGCCATGCCGTCGGCTGTTAGTGCCGTTATGGTTGATTTTCCCGAACTGTGTCCTGGAGATCAGGTAATTGTAAACGACCCATACAGGGGCGGATCTCATCTGCCGGATATCACCTTGATCGCACCTTTTTTCTGGAAGGGCAAACTTAAGGGGTATGCCGTTAACCGGGCGCATCATGCCGATGTGGGCGGGGACACACCCGGATCTATGCCGGGATCGAGCAGTACCCTTTTTGAAGAAGGTATTGTCATACCCCCTGTTCTCTTTGTGAAAAGAGGTATCATCCAGGATCATGTGCGAATAATTTTTGAAAAAAAGACGAGAAATCCTGTGGAACGTATGGGAGATTTGAATGCCCAAGTTGGAGCAAACCGCCTGGGCGTATCTAGGTGCGTTGATTTCATTAGCCGTTATGGGGAAAGGGTCTTTGACGAATTTGTAGAGGCCATTATTGACTATGCCGAATCCAGGGTGGCCACCCGTCTTTATGACTTGCCTGATGGAGAGGCAGAAGCACAAGACTATCTGGATGGAGAAGATAATCCGATTCCCATACGTGTTAAGGTCCGGATTCAGGGTGCGGACTTCGGCGGATTTTACAGGCACGGCCCCTCAGAGCAGGGGAAATGCCAATACACCTCTGAGTGTAACCAAGTCAGCGGTATATTATGTTCTAAGGTGCCTTTTGCCTTCTGATATCCCGCCGAACCACGGTTGTTACGCAAGCGTTAAGGTTACAGCACCCAAGGGTTCCCTCCTTAACCCAAGGTGGCCGGCGGCAGTCAGCTCAGGGAATGTGGAGACATCCCAGAGGATTGTGGATGTACTCCTTCTTGCCTTAAAAGATCTTTTACCTGATCAAATTCCTGCCCAGGGTCAGGGCACAATGAATAATCTTGCAATTGGATGGAACAAGAAAACCTATTATGAAACCATCGGCGGCGGCATGGGCGGCAGCCCGAAGTTCGACGGAGCAAGTGCGGTTCAGGTCCACATGACAAACACTGCTAATACCCCGATTGAAGCCATTGAAGGCATTTATCCTGTAAGGGTCCTCAAGACTGCTCTTAGGGAAGGATCAGGAGGGGAGGGCACACATCCGGGCGGGATGGGTATTACCAGGGAATTCTTTTTTCTGGAAGATGCGGTTGTATCCATTCAGTCCGAAAGAAGGCGCTTTCCGCCAAAGGGAATAGGCGGCGGTTATAACGGGAAATGCGGGTCAAATCTGTTAAGGCGAGTTGATGGCACAATTATAGGGCTTCCCGGCCGATGTACCTTAAGGGTCTCGAAAGGTGAATGCCTGATCATAAATACGCCGGGCGGCGGTGGATTTGGGCAAAAATAGAATCGCTTTAAGTAAATAGAAAACATCATTTGCGACCATTTAGATCAGGCATTTGCGGGGTTATCCCATAATTGGCATATTTTGACATCATACACCCAATAAAGTAACTTGTTTTATCAAATATACTGTAACTTTAAGGTTGATTTTTTTTAAAATATTTTCCAAATTTATTATAGTTTAATTATGACAAAATCCATATCTCAAAAGACTCTGCATCAATTGATGGCGCGCTGGGCTACCCCTCGTCCTGAGAATTATCGGTTTAAAGTTTTCACAGATACTTCGGATTTTTTCCGTGTTGGATATGGAAGTGTAGTTGTTCTGGATGAAAAACCCTTTCTGATTCTGCATAATGCAAAAGAAGGACGTTTCGGGCTGGATGATGAGGAAAAGTTTTGGGTTAAACGATCAATTGATTTGACCGATGGAAGCAGGAAGATCTTAAAGCTTGTTTTTTATGAAAAATTTATGGCGAATATAGGAGGTATTCCGTGGGAGTGCTTTAGAAGTCCTAAAAAAGAGGCGCGGATCTTAAAGCTGGTAGCCGGTCACAAGAATTTCATGCAGGGATACGCAGTAGAGGATGATAATGGAAATGTCGTCAGGGTGTTGGATGTTGTTAACGGAAAATCTCTCCATGCTTATGTGCAAAATTTAAAGTGTGATCATAAGGCCTACTTTTATGAGGTGTTTCCGGACATCTTAACTAAATATATTGAGTGTATTGCAGCAATTAAATTCCTTCATGAAAATGGTGAGAAGCACGGCGATATTCGTAGAGATCATATATTGATTGACAGGGATAGCGGAAATTACATATGGATAGACTTTGACTATAACTATCGCCAGAGAGAAAATATATATGGTTATGATCTCTTCGGGCTGGGTAATATTTTAATATTTCTGGCAGGAATGGGCGACGTAATGATGACCGACCTGGAACAAAAAAATCATTCTGCTTTAAGTTCACTTACAGATGATGATGTTAATATTGTTTTTCACGGTCGTGTGGCAAATTTAAAAAAGATTTATCCTTATATACCTGAAACCCTTAACAGGGTGCTTATGCATTTTTCAAATGGAGCCAACTGGTTTTATGATAATACCAGCCAATTGCTTGAAGACTTACAAAAATTCACAAGCACTATTAAAACTCATTAAGTTATTGTAACGGAGGAAGGCATGGACAAAGGACATACTTTCAATAAGAACATTCTTATTGCAGTTGATGAGTCAGAGAATGCGCGCCGTGCGGTTTTATATGTGGCCCAACTTCTTGAGGGCGTAAAGGGCTTCAGGGTTACTATCCTGCATGTAATTAATGAACCGGAAGAAGATTATTTTCCCACATCCGATGAAAAAGAAAAGTGGCTCAGTCAGTATAAAAAGAGAGTCGATAAAATGCTTGAAGACTACCGCCAGATATTAATACAAAGAGGTTTTGATCCGGATACGGTTTCGGTTCGTTCTACCTTGCGCTATTGTCCATCCATGGCACAATGTATTCTGGAGGAAACCGACGAGACTGAATATAGTACTATTGTCGTCGGCAGGCAAGGGCTTTCACGAAGCGAAGAATTTCTCTTCGGCAGTGTCTCCAGCAAGATCGTTAACTATGCTCGTAAGTGTACGGTATGGGTAGTTCAATAAATTTTATATATAAGAGTCGTGCAATTACTACCATTGGTCCATTAGTCTGAAAATTCTTTCTGAAAAGTTGATGCAAGGGACATATTTACTAATTGATCATAACAATTATTCTTTTTTTGACGTCGTTTTCCAGCGAACCAGCGAAAAGATTTCCCAGGCCTTCTTCAACCACTGTTTCTAATGGTTGGCAATGACGAATTGCAACCAACGAAATCAAAACATATTAAAAATAATCGCATTATTTTACGCCGATAAGGAGCTATTACAATGAAGGTGCTTATACTGAGTGCAGATGGATTTGAAGACAGTGAACTCCTTTGTCCCATGTACCGGCTCAAAGAAGCGGGCTATCAGGTGGACATAGCGGCGCCTGAGTGGGGCCTGATAAAGGGAAAGCGCGGTTATACAGTGACTGCCAATCTGGCCCTGGACGACGTGCAGCCTGACGGCTTTAGATTGCTTCTTCTGCCAGGTGGCAAGGCACCGCCTCAGAAACTTCGCTCGATTTTACAAGTCCAGGAAATTGTAAGGGCATTTGTGGACAAAGAACATCTCGTGGCCGCCATCTGCCACGGCCCACAGATTTTGTTGTCGGCAGGGGTTTTGGCCGGGCGGAGGGCCACCTGTTACAGAGATGTGGCAACAGAACTGGAGGCCGGCGGTGTATTATATGTGGATTCGGAGATAGTGGTGGACGGCAATATCATAACCTCTCGCCAGCCTTCGGACATCCCTGCCTTTATGGGCGAGGTCATAAAGGCCCTGTCTGATTACCAAAATCGCTAATGATCGTGAGGACGGCACTTGAGGCATAAGGCCATTATTAATTATCTCCATGAGGCAAAACAAGACATAGACATTTCAAGTTATGGATCTCGTCGTCCAGACGCAAGGCTTAAATCGCATAATAAAAAAGGGGATATTATGGACGCTGTAGAATGCATCAAAAAACGCATGAGTATTCGCGCCTTCAGACGGGAAGAAGTTCCAAGGGAGCTTCTGGTGGAGGTATTTAATATCGCAAAATGGAGCCCGTCATATAAGAATAGCCAGCCATGGGAAGCTATTATCTTATCAGGTGCTAAAAAAAAGATGCTTTCAAAAATGATGATCGATCTTCTTAAAAAGGGTGAAGAACCAAGGCCGGATTTGGCAGAGCCGCAGTTTTGGCCACCGGCTGAAGAATCTAGGATAAATCATCTATATAAAACAAGAGCTGAAGCAACCGGAATCGACCTTAAGGCGCCTGAAGTAATCCGGAAGTCAAAGGAAGCGAATTTCAATTTCTATTACGCTCCACATGTTATATATCTCTTTCAGGATAGCTCCCTCAGTCTCTGGTCACTTTTTGATATGGGGTTATTCGCCCAAAGCCTTATGCTTGCGGCCCATGCTAAAGGTCTTGGGACCGTCCCACAGGCGTTTTCAACAGATTATGCCAAGCAGATCAAAAACTTTCTCTCGATTCCTGAAACCAAGCGACTCGTAATTGGTATATCAATCGGTTATCCAGATTCAGAATCCACTGTAAATAAATTCAGAACCGATAGAGTTAAGACGGAAGAATTGGTGTCTTGGCTGGAGTGATAAATATCGCCCATTTATAGCAATAGGTGTCCTCCTAGGGTAGGGGGAATTTTCCTGCGGTATAATATATTCGGTTCTTCCGGTTTTTGCGTACCTAGCTTTTTTAAAAATGTGGACATGATAATCTTTTTCCAAGCATATTTTTCAGGAAGGAGATTAGAGCATGTCCACAAGTTTATTATATCACGGATTCG
>DQXT01000149.1 GCA_011042225.1 Deltaproteobacteria bacterium
ATAACATCCATTTCCGGTGATACCACGGAGTTGCTATTACCATATTATTCCGATCCTCAATTCCAGGCATCCCTAATGGCGGCTATGACCTGCATGCAACAATGCAACCCGGACGATCTTGCTTGCATTATGGCCTGCATGCCTGACCTTGGGCTTGGCAGTGCCTTTTCATTGGCAATTGAACTACACAACCCGGGAACTTGTCCCATAGAGTTCATCCTCCCTGCCGGTGCTTTTTTCGTAGCAGGCTTAGATGTACAACCCATGCTTATCGCGATTGACACATGTCTGACAGTACAACCAGGATATATAAAGTTCTTGGTGCCCACTTATTGCATGGATGGTTCTGCCCATGCCCCTTCAGCAGAAGACACGTTTACAATACCAGGATCAGGCATAGCTCAACAGGCCTGCATCGCTGAAATACTGGACCTGATAAGGGGCAAGGAAGATATTTCTCATGCAGATTCATACATTATCCAAGAAGCGGTATGGACCTGCATGGAATTCGGTTCAATCACCGAAGACCAGCGTACGGCCCTGCAAAATTTGTGATTTTTCTTTTTGGAAAACAATCTTCAGAGGGCATGAAAAGGAGATAGCATCACTCTTTCCTCATGGCGATTTCAAGGGCTTCGCGAATGTCTTTCAAATAATGAAATGTCAGCTTTCGTTTGACCACCTGACGGATGTCATAGACATCCTTTTGGTTCAGGGCGGGCAGGATCACCTCTTTGATGCCTGAGCGGGACGCTGCCAGGACCTTCTCCTTTATTCCTCCCACTGGAAGCACATCCCCCCTTAAGGTTATTTCTCCCGTCATGGCGACGTCCTTGCGGACCGGACGGCCAGTAAAAAGGGACGCAAGAGAGACCACCATGGCTACACCTGCAGATGGCCCGTCTTTTGGCGTGGCCCCCTCAGGGACATGGATGTGGATGTCGTTCTGTGAGAAGATATTCTCGTCAACTCCAAGTGCAGTGGCATTGGCCCTGATGTATGTAAGGGCTGCATTTGCCGACTCCTTCATTATATCTCCAAGTTTGCCGGTCATTTGCAGGCCGCCCTTACCCTTCATTTTCGCCGTTTCGATAAAGAGGAGTACCCCGCCTACCGGTGTCCATGCAAGTCCGGTTGCAAGTCCGGGACCCCATGAATGAGCTGCAGATTCCGGAAAGAATCTGACAGTACCAAGATAACGCTCAATGTTTGATGCCTTAATCTTTACCTTTTTCGTCTTGCCAGTGACGATATCAGCGGCAACACCACGGCAAACCGCTCCCAGCTCCCTTTCCAGGTTTCGAACACCGGCCTCACGGGTATAGGAACGGATAATGGTCCTGATGGCATTGTCACTGAAAGTCAGATCGTCGCTGGAAAGGGCGTGGGCCTCGAGTTGCCGCTCAATCAAGTGATTTTTGGCAATGTGCAGCTTCTCGTCCTCTGTGTAACTCGAGAGGGTGATTACCTCCATACGGTCCTGTAGCGGGCTTGGGACCGTATCAAGCGTATTGGCCGTAGTAATAAACATCACCCTGGAAAGATCAAAATTAATCTCCAGATAGTGATCGCTAAAGGAAAAGTTCTGTTCAGGATCGAGTACCTCCAGCAGTGCGGAGGATGGATCGCCCCGATAATCGCTGCCGACTTTGTCAATTTCATCAAGCATGAACAGGGGATTATTGGATCCTACCTTTTTCAGGCTCTGGATAATACGGCCCGGCATGGCACCGATATAGGTCCTCCTATGGCCGCGGATCTCCGCTTCATCTCGAACACCGCCCAGGGATATACGGACAAATTTCCTTCCCATGGTGCGGGCAATTGACCGGCCGAGAGAAGTTTTGCCTGTGCCCGGAGGACCAACAAAGCAAAGAATGGGGCCGTGCATGTCCTGCTTCAGTTTGCGGACAGCAAGAAATTCAAGGATTCTCTTTTTAATGCGTTCCAAACCGTAATGATCTCTATCCAGATCAACCTTGGCCTTCTTGATATCCAGTGAATCAGGTGTGGACTTTTTCCATGGGAGTTCAAGAAGCCACTCGATATATGTCCTGGAAACAGTGTATTCAGGTGAGGAAGGAGAAATCCTTGCCAGTCTGTCAAGCTCTTTTTGTGCTACTTTTTCTGCCTCTTCGCTTAATTGGGCCTTTTTAAATCTTTCTTTTAATTCATCGAGGTCAAGGTTTTCACTGTCCTCGCCCAATTCCTTCCGAATGGCCTGAAGCTGCTGGCGCAGGAGAAATTCTCGCTGTTTTTTGTCGATATCTTCTTTGGCTGATTTCTGAATCTTCTGGCTCATTTCAGCCGTTTCAAGACGCTCCGTGAGTTCAGTGGTAACTCTGCGCAGGAGATCTTTGAGCCTGCTGATCTCAAGAATCGCCTGTTCATCATCTGTTGAAAGGCCTAATTGTGAGGTAATAAGGTAGGCGACATAATAGAGATTATCCAGCGAATCCACTGTCATGGAGAGTTCCGGAGGCAAGTTTGTGAGTACGGCCAGTTTTTTGAATTCGCTTCTCAGATTCAGATCAAGGGCCTTTATCTCCTTATCAGGTTTGTCAGCCATTTCCAGAACTTCAATTTTGGCTCTCAGATAAGGGGATTTCTGTACATATTCTTTGACTTTAATCTTTTTAAATCCGCTGGTAAGGATGTGATATACTCCTCCCTCACCCTTGATCAATTTGTGAATATAGCCCACTACACCTACAGAGTGAAGGTTTTCAGGCCCAGCCTCTTCCTGCTGAGAGGCCGTTTGTTTGTAGCTGACCATACCCAGGAGTCTGTCTTTGAGCAGGATATCGTCAATAAGCTGCTTTGAAGCGGAATTCTTTATCTGCAGGGGGAAACCCATGCCCGGGAAAAAAACAAATCCATGCAAAGGCAGGATAGGCAGTTCATCCGGTATTTCGAGTTGATTAGGATCTATATTCTGCCTTTCCTGCACTTCTTTTTCTCTTTTATCACTCATGGGAGTTATTCTCCATTAATTGTGACTTTAATCTGGCCTGATATCTTCTTTTTGGGCAATTGGATAAGGAGAAAACCGTCTTTACATATTGATGTAGTGGATTCCACGTCTACGGGGGTGTCAAAATTGATTGTACGTTCAAATTTTCCATATTCAACTTCAAGTTGATGAACACATGTTGTATGGTCAAAAACCGGTCTTTGGCGTATGCCGGTAACAGTAACACCAGAATGGGAGGCCAGAACCGATAATTTTTCAGGCCGGACACCGGGGATCTCCATATAAACAATAAATTTATTCGTTGTTTCATAAATATCAGTAGCAGGGACAAGACTTTGTAAACGATAGGGAAACATGTAATGGGACGACATATTGCGAAGCATGCGTCCAAATTCTTTTTCGATTCCGTCAAATGGGCTTAATCCGGTTTTCTTAAGGGAATCCATTTTGCAACCTCATATAATCGCAGTATAGCGTCAAGTTTGAATTATCTTATTAGGTAGGCACCCACGCCGTCTCAGGTACATCTGGAACGGGTTCCCAACCTATCTGGAGGAAATGATGAAATATATATGACACAGCGATAATAAATTTATCCATTTATATAGTACACTCTTAATGGATGTTGTGAAATAAAAAATAGATCCTTATTCACTATACAATAAAAATTGCTGTCTTCACCACCATTACAGCCGATCTGTCGGAGAGGCCTTTGTACTTATTCCTTAATTGCCTTTCATAGGGTGATTTTTTTAACAGATATATTTTGAAGATTTTTCTGATATTTAGTACTGTGTTTTGAAATAAATCCTTTGAGATACAGATAGGGGGTATCCTGTGAAAATAGCAGTAAGCGGCAAGGGGGGAGTGGGAAAGACCACCATCGCCGCCTTTCTTGTCAAGGCCATGGCGGACAGGGGCAGGCGGGTACTTGCCATTGACGCTGACCCGAGTCCACACCTTGCGAGGGCCCTTGATTTCCCGCGGGCGGAGGAGATCTGCCCCATAGCGGAGATGCAGGGTCTTATCCAGGAAAGATCCGAGAGAGATGGCCCTTTTTTCCGTTTAAACCCAAGGGTAAATGACCTTCCGGAGCGCTTCATAAGAGAGAAGGGGAATATAAAGCTCATGGTGCTCGGGGCCATTCAACAGGGAGGGGCGGGATGTGCGTGTGCTGAGAACGCGGTTTTAAGGACCCTCTTGAACACCTTGCTCCTTTCCCGGGAGGAAGACATGGTCATTGATATGGAGGCAGGAGTCGAGCACCTGGGCAGGGGTACGGTTGCCAGTGTAGACTGCCTGCTGGTAGTAATTCAGCCCTATAGGGGGAGTCTGGAAACTGCGAATAAAATACTGGCCCTGGGAAGAGATTTAAAAATGAATCATCTTGAAATAGTGGCGAATCAGATACATGGCCGGGAAGACCTGGACTACATACAGGAGAACCTGGGCGTTGAACCAATAGGCGCCTTTCTCGCGTCAGACAGGATCAGGGAGGCTGAAAGGGCCGGGCTGCCGATCTACGAGGCCGATCACACGTTTGGGAAATCAGCCGCGGATCTCCTGACTGTTTTGGAGCAGATGGCATGAGAGATATATTTCCTCTCCTTGCGGATGTGCAGAACATGGCTGACAATCGGCAGATTCCTCTCCGCAGGGTAGGTATAAAGAATATCCGTTATCCAATCACTGTCCTTGACAAGGCAAAAGGCACCCAGCAGACAGTGGCCAGTATCAATATGTATGTGAATCTGCCCCACCAATTTAAGGGGACTCACATGAGTCGTTTTGTGGAGATCCTGAACGAGTATCGCAGGCAGATTAATGTCAAGACCTTTGCCAGCATCCTTACTGAGATGAAGAACCGCCTGGACTCACAGGAGGCCCACCTTGAGGTGGATTTTCCCTATTTTATAGAAAAACAGGCGCCGGTGACCAGGACCCCTGGGCTTATGGAATACGGCTGCGGCTTCCATGGTACCATGACTGATCGATTTGACATGATGCTGATAGTCAGGGTGCCTATTACTACTGTATGTCCGTGTTCAAAAGAGATATCTGATTACGGGGCCCACAACCAGAGGGGAGAGGTGAGG
>DQXT01000134.1 GCA_011042225.1 Deltaproteobacteria bacterium
CGAGTCTTTTTATATTGAAGTCAGGCCTTTGCTCCAACTGAAATTTTGGAGTAATGAAAATATGGGTATATGGTATAATTGGATTACGGGAAAATAAAGGAGATAAATATATATTCAAATCCAGTTTCGTACGTAGTTGGTCTTGACATGGAATCACATTCTGTCTATAGAGATGTTCATTATGAATTGTCATTCAGAAAATTATGCGGAATTCTGCATGGGTTGAAAAAAAAGAGATAATAAAAGCAGGTCGTTGCTACCGGATTAATCATTAAATTTTAGCATGTTATCAGTGGTGTAATAAATAACTTGGGCCTGAAGTCTTATAAGAATAATGCAGATATGGATTTAAAAAGACTCCTGACAAAAAAAAGAGAATTTATTATAGAGAAGTGGATCAACAGTATCCAGGAATCCTATCCTTCTGAAACAGTGGCGTTTTTCAGGCATCAAAGAAACAGATTTGCCAATCCCTTGGGCGCCTCAATTTCCGAAGCTGTGGGGCCTCTATTTGATGAACTGCTTAACGGAAATAATCCGCAGAACATGTCTTCTTTTCTCGATAGAATAATCAGGATAAGGGCGGTCCAGGAATTTTCGCCCTCAATGGCAGTTGCTGTTGTTTTTCTGCTTAAGAAAGTCATCAGAGATGAGATGAAAAAAGATATAGATCAAGGCGGACTTTTTGAAGACCTGCTGGAATTTGAATCTAGGATTGACTATTGTGTTCTCCTTGCCTTTGACGTATATATGAAGTGTAGGGAGAAGATTTGGGCAATCAAACTGGATGAATTTAAAAAGAGACCATTTTTCGTAGAGGGGGAGGCAAAGTGTCTTTCCTATATGCTTCGGCAAGAGCAGGTGCAGGGTAAAAAGGGGACTAAAGACTGCTGTAATAGTTGCGGTCTAGGAGAAGTGAGGTAACGGTAATGGGTGTAAAAGTATCGTTAGGTGTATCTCTTGGTGCGGTTCTGGCAATTGTAGCGGTTGCTTTGGTCGGAGGGGGGGTGGCATCCCTACAGCCTGTTTTTGGGATTATTGTGCCCTATGCGGCGTTTGTCATATTCCTTGTAGGGTTTGTTTATCGAGTCGTTGACTGGGGACGTTCGCCTGTCCCTTATCGTATACCTACTACGTGCGGGCAGCAGAAGAGCTTGCCCTGGATAAAACACGATAAGATAGAAAATCCCAGCAGCACACTTGGTGTGATAGGCCGCATGATTCTTGAAGTATTCGCCTTCCGTTCGCTGTTCAGGCATACAAAGGCTGAGATGGCAAGCGGCAATATCGTCTACGGTGCTTCAAAATGGATCTGGCTGGGTGCATTGGTGTTTCACTATTCTTTTCTTGTCATCGCCGTGAGACATTTGAGACTTTTCCTTGAGCCCGTACCGTTTTTAATAAATGGGCTTGATCTGGTGGATGGAATGTTTCAGATAGGCGCGCCGACACTTTATCTCACTGACTTACTACTTATAGGTGCCCTAAGCTATCTCCTGGCAAGGCGACTCATAGTACCGAAAATGCGGTATATATCCCTGGCTAACGATTACTTTCCACTGTTTTTGATCCTGGGTATAGGCATTTCTGGCGTGCTTATGCGATTTTTCATCAGAGTGGATATCGTGAGCGTGAAGGAACTCACCATGGGTCTGGCAACTTTACATCCGGTAATGCCGGAGGGAATCGGAGCGATATTCTTCGTTCATGTAGCGCTTGTAAGTACTCTGTTTGCGTATTTCCCCTTTAGTAAATTGATGCATGCCGGCGGAGTATTTCTCAGCCCAGGAAGAAATCTGTCAAACACCAGCCGCGCCAAGATGCATGTGAACCCTTGGGAATATCCTGTTAAAATCCATCCCTATGAAGAGTATGAAAACGAGTTCAGAGAAAAAATGAAAAATGCCGGAATACCAGTGGAGAGGGAATAAAAAATGGCGAAGAATCCTAAATACTATGAGTCGCTGAATATTGATTATAAACCGCCTCGTGGCAACTGGATGGATCGTCCTATAGATATCAAGTCCGGTATTTATTGCTACCCAGCCAGACCCCAGGTGTTGAAAAGTGTCGGGATGAACGACAGGAGCGATTGGGGAAAGTATTGGGTAATCGAAGATGAGGACTGGGAACTCCCTGATGACTGGAAAGAGCGATTTCTTGCTAAAATGCGAGACATGCTCGATAAATATCGCACGTTCAAGATATATATGGACATCTGTGTCAGGTGTGGTGCCTGTGCGGATAAATGTCATTATTTCCTCGGCAGCGGCGATCCTATGAATATGCCTGTTATGCGGGCAGAGTTATTGAGGTCTATATACAGGGGCGAGTTTACCAAAACGGGTAAGATGCTGGGGCGCCTTGTGGGCGCGAGAAAGCTTACCAAAAAGGCGTTAAGACAGCTTTGGTATTATATGTTTCAGTGCAGTGAGTGCCGCCGGTGCTCGACTTTTTGCCCTTATGGTATAGATACGGCGGAGATCACCATTATGGGCAGAGAGATCATGAACGAGCTGGGCATGAATATCGCCTGGATACAGGAGTCGGTCTCAAAATGCATCCATACCGGAAATCACCTTGGCCTCCAGCCCCAGGCATATAAAGAGTGCGTCGAGGCCATGCTGATGGATATTGAAGATAATGTGGGCATCATAATTGAACCCACCTTTAACAGAAAAGGTGCCGAGATCCTGTTTGTAACTCCGTCAGGTGATGTGTTTGCCGACCCAGGCATATTTACACTTGCGGGTTATCTAATGCTCTTTGAACATCTGGGACTTGATTACACATGGAGTACCTATGCGTCCGAGGGCGGTGATTTTGGTTACTTTACTGCTAATGAGATGGCAAAACGCATGAACGGCAAGATATATGCCGAGGCCAAACGCCTGGGGGTCAAATGGATACTGGGCGGTGAGTGCGGCCATATGTGGCGGGTCCTGAATCAGTATATGACTACCTGGCATGGTCCCATAGACTTTCTCGAGGAGCCGGTATCTCCTATAACAGGAACAAAGTTTGAGAATGCCAAGGCCCATAAGATGGTACACATCATGGAGTTTACCGCGGATCTCATTAAAAACAACAAGCTCAAACTTGACCCTAGCCGTAACGATCACCTCAAGGTTACGTACCACGACTCATGCAATCCTTCAAGGGGTATGGGATTGTTTGAGGAGCCACGCTACGTCATCAAAAGTGTCTGCAACCACTTCTACGAAATGCCTGAGAATACCATCAGGGAGCAGACTTACTGCTGTGGGAGCGGGTCCGGTTTGAACGCCTCGGAGAACATGGAGCTTCGCCTGAGAGGCGGTTTCCCAAGGCAGAATGCCCTCAGGTACGTCAGGGATAAATATGGGGTAAATATGCTTGCGTGCATCTGTGCCATTGATAGGGCGGCCTTGCCCCCGGCGGCCCAATATTGGAATCCTGATGTCGGTGTCACCGGCGTTACTGAGTTGGTGGCCAATGCCTTGATCATGGAAGGAGAAGGTCCGAGGACTCATAATATACGTGGTTTCGAGATCGCAACTTGGGAACCGGAACCATAGTCAGTGTTCGAAAAAGTGACAACAGTAATATGCAAGTAAGAGATCCCGGGTAAGGAGGAACAAGGGGATGTATGACGCTTGGAAGATCTTAGTAGGGCTTGCTATCTTTTTGGGCCTGTTTACTTTTGCATTCTGGATGAATGCAGGCAAGGCGGCTCCTGTACCTGAGGTGAAGATCGACACGCCTGAGATCAAGAAAATGCCAGAGCCCGAAAGGAAATGCGTTGAGGACAAGCATTTCATGCGGACCACGCACATGCAGCTCATAAATCATTGGCGTGATCAGGCCCTCAGGGACGGCGACAGGGAGTATGTCAATAAGAAGGGTGAGAAGTATGTCATCAGTCTTCAGAATACGTGCATAAAGTGCCATTCCAACAAGAAGGAGTTCTGCGATAAGTGCCATGACTACGCAGGGGTTTCCCCGTACTGCTGGGACTGTCACATAGTGCCGCCAGAAGAACCAAAAGAAGAGCCAAAAGGGAACGAGTTATGAGCATGAATAGAAGAGAATTCATAAAGATAACCGGGCTGTCTACCCTATTCGGCCTGGCTGGCAAAGGTGCCTTTGAACTTCTCCGCCCTGGCGTGCTTGATGCTGCAGAGCACGGTCACGGCCATGGGGCACCGGCCCCTGAAGAGCCTGCAGAGGCGGCTATACGCTGGGGAATGACCATTGACGTTGAAAAGTGTTCAGAACCCGGGGTTGTTGAGAGGTGCATTAAGGCATGTCACTCTGTACACAATGTACCTGATTTCGGGGATACAAAGAACCAGGTGAAGTGGCTGTGGGAGGACGACTACGAGCATACCTTTGCAGGGAATGAAAACGAATTTATGGCTGACCATGTAAAGGCGCTTCCGTTCCTGTGTCTGTGCAATCACTGTGACGAGCCTCCCTGTGTAAGGGTGTGTCCAACCAAGGCCACATTCAGGAGGCCTGACGGGATCGTGGCTATGGATTATCACCGATGTATCGGCTGTCGTTTCTGTATGGCCGCATGTCCGTATGGCTCACGAAGTTTTAACTGGTTTGATCCCAGGGATGCCCTTAATCAGAAAGAATACAATATGGAGTTCCCGACCCGGATGAGGGGTGTGGTTGAAAAATGTAATTTTTGTGTGGAAAGGCTTGCAAAGGGTCAGATGCCCGCCTGCGTTGAGGCCGCGCCACAGGCCTTGGCCTTTGGCAACCTGGCGGACCCTGATTCCAATGTGCGGCAGATTTTGCGCAAGCGCAGTTCCATGAGGCGTAAGTTAGAGCTCGGCTCAAAGCCGTCAGTCTTTTACTTAGTGTGAGGATGCCATGATAGAAAAGGCTTTAAAGGGTGAACCTAGATACTATATGTGGTTGGTTTTTCTGCTGGGCATCATTGGTGTCGGCATGGGTTGCTGGTTTTATCAGCTCCATAAAGGATTGGGAATTACCGGCATGGGCAGGGACATCTCCTGGGGTGTCTATATTGCCCAGTTCACATATCTCGTCGGC
>DQXT01000143.1 GCA_011042225.1 Deltaproteobacteria bacterium
GGAAGTGCACCTTGCCAATAGTAAATCTTTCCGTATGTTAGGCGTTCACCTGAAAAACAAGGGGATCTTCAATGTCCAGGAGTGGGTTGCCTAGTTGGGGCAAATACGTCCTGTCAAAAGAATATCAGCGGCGGCTGTAATCTAGGGATGGGCCCAAGGCTTGCTTGACAAGGACGATCAATCCATGTATACTCATTGTATATCCTTCGGTTGGTGACAAAGAACGAGGTAATTCATATGAGAAAAAAGGTCAATAAATGGGGGAATAGTCTTGGGCTGCGAATTCCGAAACTGGTTGCTGCTGAGGTCGGGCTTGAGGAAAACTCCTTGGTAAACTTAACAATCGTCAATGGGTCTATTGTAATTTCTCCTGAGAGAGAGCTCTCGGTAGAGCTCGAAGAAATGCTCAACCAGGTGACAAAAGAAAGTCTCCATGGCGAAGTGAACACAGGCCCCGCAATAGGTAGAGAAGAGTGGTAACGAAGGACAGGGACTATATCCCTGAACGAGGGAATGCAATCTGGATCACGCTGGATCCCCAAGCAGGACATGAGCAGTCGGGAAGACGACCTGCTGTTGTTCTGTCTCCCAAGGCGTATAATGGTAAAGTAGGCTTATCTATTCTCTGTCCGATCACAAATCAGATTAAGGGCTATCCCTTTGAGGTAAAAATACCGCTAGGTTTGCCAATTGAGGGAGTGATTCTGGCCGACCAGGTTAAGAATTTAGATTGGGCTATCCGGGATGCTGAGCTAATCTGTAAGCTGTCCAGAAGCACCATCGCTGAAGTGCTGGAAAAAATCAGTATATTATTGTCTTTTGAGGATTTAGATAAAGGCCTTCATTCCCTGTAATAATGTATTAGTATATTAATGAAGGGTGCTGGATCCTGAGATGAGGCTACCGATAACCAATCCGCGCTACCTACCAGCAAATTTTGCCATTATCAATCTTAGAAAGCCGCTCAGTTATCACAATCACCGCAGATTCATAAGAAAATCTAATCGAATAATCATTGTTTGCAGCCTTTTTCTTTTAATATATAATACTTACGTATAATCGCTACATAGGAAATTTCTTTCATAGAATCGTTTAAGAACCTCGAGACTACTAATGGACAAAAAAATAGCGGACCGCGAGGAAATTCGCAGGAACATTCAAAACATACAAGCAAAATTAAGGTTATTAGGCGTAAAGTCTCTTGCCCTTTTTGGCTCTGCGTCACGTAACGAGGCAGTCTCGGGAAGTGACATCGATTTCTTGGTAGATTTTGAACGACCGTACACTTTTGACCGCTATATGGATGTGAAGTTGTTGTTAGAAGATTTGCTTCTCTGTGATGTTGATCTAGTCACACCTGATGCTGTTCGACCGGAACTGAAAGACAACGTTAATAAGGATCTTTACCGTGTCGCGTGATTCCAAGTTATTTGTCGAAGACATTCAAAAGGCATCGCAGAAAATCCTGCGCTACACAAAAGGGATGAACTTCGATGATTTCCTGGAGAACGAATTAGTACGTGACGCTGTTCTTCGTAACATTGAAATCATTGGTGAAGCTGCAAAAAATCTACCAGAAAGCGTCCGGCGAATATATCCTGACATTGAGTGGCGGAAAATAGCAGGTATGAGGGATATAGTCGCTCATGAATATTTTGGCGTTAGCGATGAAATCGCCTGGAATGTAGTCACAGAAAAAATACCCGATCTGTTAGGCAAAATCCGTAAGCGAAATCAAGATCAAGAACCTGAATAAATACATGAAACAGAGTTTTTTATTTAATGTATAACACCAAAACCATAAGTTAAGATGGGTAGTTAATCGGTATCTCTAATTGTGGATTGAGGACAGTTCTGATACTGCTCAACGAAAGACCTAGTTGAAGATATTCCTTAATCTGTTCACGAAACAGATTCAACACCCTTTCTTTATCACGGCTACCTTTTGTCCTCCCCAGTTTTTTCCGCCAGCTCTTACTGCCATAGGCTTCATTCAGGTGTTTGTGCCCGATGGAGTAAACTGAAGCTGGGGGGAACGAGTTGCCTGCTAATCGACAGAAAGATAATGCCGGTTCAGTTTCTTATAGATTTCGACGAAAAATAAAGAATTAGGGTTTGCATTAACGTTAGCAATGTGCTAATATAGCATTGTGTATAAAATTGTCTTTACTAAAAATGCATATAAATCATTTCGACGGATTCCTAAAAATGTTGTCGATCGCATACGGAAGAAGTTAGATCAAATCGCGAAAGATCCATACACAAAGCGCTCAAATGTCACCAAACTACAAAACCGTCCAGGCTATCGTTTGAGAGTAGGGGATTGGCGGGTAATCTATGATATTCGGACAGACGAATTGATAATATTGGTGTTGAAAGTTGGTTCACGTGGAGAAATATATCGATGAATATTCAAGTAATTGAAAGAAACGGAAACCCTGAATGGGCGATTATTCCATACAAGGATTATTTACGTTTAGTCGAAGAGGCCGAAATGCTGAACGATGTACTTGACTATGATATGGCTATAGAGGCAGTAAAGCAGGGAGAAGAATTAGTGCCGAGCGAAGTTGCATACGCAATTCTAGATGGAGAAAGCCCTATTCGAGTATGGCGTGAGTATCGAGGGTATACACAGCAACAATTATCAGAAGCGGCTGGGATTAGTAAGCCGTATTTGTCGCAGATTGAAACAGGCAAACGAACAGGAACAACAGAAGTATTATCTGGCATTGCAAAGGCTCTCGATTTGACAATAGATGACATAGTGGAAACTGATTGATGAGGTAAATTGGGTCATTTTGGAACACAACCCAGATGGTGCAGAAGTTGATTTGTCTCTATTAGAACACATGATCCCCATTGGCTGGGAGAATATCATTCTGTATGGCGAGTATGTTCTCAACCGAGATCTGATCGAATAGTCACACAGCTTCCGATGGGTGTCTCTCGGATTCCTACCGTATATTTACGCACGAAAATGGGAGATACCCACTCATGGATCCTATTTTATTGATGATTTTTATGGATTTTCACGAAAAAAGTTACGGTTATCGGTACATTTCCACTTTCAAACCGTAACTTTCTGTTCAATTGCCCCCGCTAGTCCTTTCTCTATTAGATTCAAAAATACAGCAACTATTGGACCCGAGATTCATTATTTACTAGAAGAAGGTTGGGATAAAAAAAGCTGGGCACTGTATTTGTAGCAAATCTCTGTACTTAGGTTAATTCCACGTCATGGGGTCGGGATTCCTGTAGCCCAAATGGTGTTATGCGCGCAAATACTGCCTTATCATACAATTCATCGATGGTATTTGCATTGGTGTAGCTCATCCCGGATTGGAGGCCGCCTACGAGCTGCTTCAGCAGCTCATTTGTTGAACCACGGTATGGGACCATTGCTTCGACTCCTTCTGAGACGTAATCTTCAATTTCCTCTCGAGTGAAATCGCTTTCGCCATCGCGGAGCTTGCGGGACAGATTCGCCTGTAGTGACGCCATGCCTCGGGAAGCTTTATAGCGGTGGCCATTTCTAGTGATCAAAAACCCAGGACTTTCGTCGGTGCCAGCTAATAGACTGCCGATCATTACCGAAGATGCCCCGGCTGCCAAGGCTTTTACAATATCTCCCGAGGTGCTAATGCCACCGTCTGCGATAATGGGGATTTTCTGGGGGCGGGCTGCAGCGGCGCAATTCATTACTGCAGTCAGCTGCGGAATACCCGCGCCGGCTACCAGGCGGGTGATGCAGATCGAACCGGGCCCGACTCCAACCTTGACGGCGTTCACACCAGCGTCTATCAAACGCTGAGTGCCTTCTGCTGTAGCGACATTACCGCCTACTATCTGGGCTTTTGGAAACCGCTTCCTAATGTCTTTGATCTTGTCAAGCTCCATTTTGGAATCCCCATGAGCGATGTCGACTACTATGCAGTCTGCTCCGGCCTCGAGTAGTCGTTCTACGCGGTTCACGTCGACCTTCTTAACACCAACAGCGGCACCCACCGCCAATCTTCCGCGTGTATCCTTGGTCGCCAGAGGAAACTTCTTCAGTTTCATGATGTCTTTGACAGTGATCAAACCAGTCAGTTTACCGTCAGAATCGACAAGGGGTAATTTCTCGATCCTCCTTTCGTGTAGAATCTTTTCAGCCTCCTTAAGTGGGGTCCCCTGGGGCGCAGTAATCACCTGGCGGGTCATGATCTCCGAGAGCGGCTTGGTAGAGTCATATTCAAATAGTGTATCTCGTGTGGTAACGATGCCTACTACACGGTTTGAATCGTCAACGATCATGATTCCACCAGTATAGGTCTCATCAACAATGCGGTTGACATCTCCAACCGTGTCGCTTGCCTTAAGGGAGATTGGATTTTCAACAATAAAGGATTCGCTTTCTTTGACCTTTTTGACCTTGCAGACCTGATCGTCAATGGATAAAAAACGGTGAATAATCCCGATTCCTCCCGCATGGGCCATTGCGATACTCATATCGCTTTCCGTCACCGTGTCCATATTGGACGAGATGATTGGAATTTCCAGATCAATACCTGAGGTGAAATGGGTAGCGGTGGAGAGGGTGCGGCGGGAGATGACTTCTGAATACTGGGGAACTAGAAGGACATCATCATAAGTTAAGGCGACTGTAGGTAGAATTTTCATGATCGAGATCCTATGGATATAAGTTCATGCACTGAATCATTTATATCATTACTTGTTGTAGGAGGGAACGCTACTTTGTTTGGTTACAAACCAGTAGAGGTAATATTGCTGGTATGAATATATCGCAAATGGATAACTTAGGAATGTTGGTGTAAGTTTTTTTATCACGATTATTTTCCTCGGAGAATTGAATGTATTGACATGCCCCCCGAAAACTGATCCAACATCAATGTTAGGATTAGTATATCAAGGAGGCAGAAAAGATGGCAAAACGTATTCGTTATTCACCGGAGCAGATCATCACTAAATTGCGTGAAGCAGAGGTACATCTCAGCCAGGGAAAGACCGTCGGTCAGGCCTGCAAGGCCCTGGA
>DQXT01000101.1 GCA_011042225.1 Deltaproteobacteria bacterium
GAAGGAACAAACAACAAGATCAAGACAATGAAGCGACAGGCTTATGGATATAGAGACATGGAGTTCTTTAAACTCAAAATTCCAGGACTTCATGAGACCAGGTACGCTTTAGTCGGATGAACCTCAAATTACGCAATCACGTATGAAGGCCTGAGGTCCGAAGCGGAATTGGATGGTCATCGACCAAATTGACTCCTCTTTTTCTTCCTGTAATTGCCCTGAAGATTGAGGCAATATGAACTGGTTTTGCATAAAAACCAATGCTCAAGGTCAGGACAGCGAAGTATTGAGATTTTCAAGCTTTTTCTTCATTTAATATGGGAAATTTACAGTCCGCCTGATTTCTTCAAGTATTTTGCATTATCGAATTGTCAGGGATTGAAACCGGCCATGTAAACCGACTCAATCCCTGCTGATTTTGCTGTTTTTTATCAATCAAAGGCCATTTCGGTCTTCCATTCCTTCCATACATTACCCACCAGTTCCGGTCCGGGCCTGAGTGTCTTTTTGCCTGGTCTCCACCCGGATGGTGTGGCCTGCGTCCCTTTTGACTCCCTTACAAGCTGAAAGGCATGAATCTCCCGGAACGTTTCATCAACATTCCTCCCCACGGCCGGTGCTAACACCTCAAAGCCCTGAACGACTCCGTCCGGATCGATGAGAAATCTCCCGCGCGTCTCTACGCCGGCATCTTCATCATAGACACCGTAAACCTTTCCTACCCTTCCGCCTGCATCAGACAGCATGGGAAAAGGAACTCCCCCCCGTACCATTTTGGACAGCTCACAGTCATTCCACATTTTGTGTACGAATATACTGTCAATACTCATGGACAAAATCTCTACACCAAGCTCATGAAATTCATTGTATTTTTCAGCAACTGCTGAAATCTCAGTGGCTCAGACAAATGTAAAATCACCAGGGTAAAAACAAAGCACAACCCATTTACCCAGATAATCTGACAACTTTACATTGATAAAATCACCCTTTAAATAAGCCGGTGCGGTAAAATCCGGCGCCTTTCTGCCGACCCGTATCATCCTGACGACCTCCTTTTCCGCCTTTTCTGTTTCAACTGTCTTTTCAGTGGCTGTTTCCCCTACCGGACCCCCGGTGGGACGGGCACATCCAACCTTCAGTTCTTCCGCCATAAGTCCTCCTTTTGACTACTTGGGTCTTTCCGCAAAACGCTGCAACAGTCATATCAGGCTCATTTGCGCAGGCTGCAGCGATCGGAAAATAATTACATATATTATATGGTGAAGTAAAAAATCTTCAGTTGGGCCGAGGAAATAGATGATTTCTCCCAGACCCTGTTTATTTATAAGTCCAGAAACCCATCAGGGGCCAGGCTGGTCGCCAGCATCACCATGTTGATATTACGGTGCTCTGTCCAACTGGGCACCTCTCTGTTTTTGTCTTCCAGCCAGAACTTCTCAATTATTTCACACAGGGGTATATACTGAATCAGTTTTTCAATATGTAAAAACAGCTGATCTTTCCTTCCAAAAGCGTCTGGCCTGGCATCGATCAGTCCCTTCAACTTTTGAACGGCCCGCAATCCAATAGCCAGACCCAGTTCCCGGAATGCAAGACGATAAGCGGAAGGCAGGGTTAATGAATTGTTTCTCACGTAAGATTCCAGACCAGTCAGGGAAGAATCCAGCAGATCCTCCATCAGGCCAATCTGTTTAAATCTTTTATTACTAATCAATTGCGCCAACTTATATGTATCGCACAGGAGGCCGCCTATACCGAGCGGGTCATCCGTCACCCAGGTCTTCCCCCCACATATATCGGCCATGTCGGCAATCTCCGGGTTGAGATCAGGCGCCGGTTTTACAGAGGCCTCAGCCGCAAAGGCCTGGAGCTGGATATAGGTTATGAATCCGTCAAGAGGATCGTGATGCCCCATGGACTGTACTAAAGGACGGGAGAGGTCTATGCTCATTTTCCAGTACATGCGTCTCCGGCCGCCGGACAGGGGGACATAGGTGAAACGGGCATGTGCGGTCTTCGCAAGCTCTATTGCCCATATGTTATAAGCGGGATCTCCGGTTATCCGGCTTACTCGATTAAGGGCGTGCATCCATTTTGTCAGGTAGTGATAATACTGCCCGTCCCGGTCCCATTCCAGATTTTCGTCATAAGTATCCGAGAGTCTGCGTTCGTTAATCTTTTTACCGATCCTCAACCCCCCTTTTGTGGGATGAATTCTGCCTTCCTTCTCTTCGAGACCACTGATCCAACCGGTTCGCGGATCGTCTTCACGGTGTCTGCCGAGTATATTATGGACCTGATCGACGAGGTCTAATGCCAGGAGCCTGTATTTTTTATCACTCGTTCGAAGGTAGAGTTCCAGAAAGTTGCATACGGCAAAGGCATCGGTCCATAAATAGCGCTGAGGGGCCTTCCCGGTCGGTGAAAGTCCGGTAGACTCGGCAAATTCGGCCATGATTTTTTGAACAGCGGATCTGGATTCGTCTGATTTCATTCTGTTCTAAAGGCGGCTAAGAATTTGCGGCTATTTCCCCTATAGGGGTTTCATTACCTTTTCAATTAAGCCGGGCCTGATCATGCCTGTTCTATTTTACCGGCAACGGCTAAACGTAAAGACCAGGGTCTGTGATCATTGAACGGCCCTTTCCCTGGATATGGATTCCGGTTTGGCGCGGGCACCCGGCTTTATGCCTTCCCGGTCTACTGAAGTTATGACCAGTTCTCCGGATTCAAGACCCGACACCACCTCGGTTAACTGCCAGTTGGAAAGTCCTGTTTCGATCGTGCGTTCCTCTATCACCCCGTCGGCCCTGGATACAAGTACACGGCTGCCCTCCAGAACGGCCTCAGTGGGTATTCGAAGCACATCATCCCGCACGTCAAGCATAATCTCCACGTCGGCGCTGTAGCCGGGCAGCAGGTTATTATTGCCAGGCAGGTCTGCAAAGACCGTCTCCACCTCAACAGTCCGGGCCTGCTTTTCCAGTTCCAGCACATAAGGTGCAATGCGCCTGACCACGCCCCTGAAATTAGTTTTCGGGAATGCATCCAAAGTAATGCGCGCATCCATTCCCGTCCTTATGGCAGTAGCATCTACCTCGTCTATAGGTGCGGATACATAAAGGCAGCTCGTATCAATAAGATCCACAACAGGCAGCGTAGCAATACCTGTGGGCGAAGGTGTAACAAACTCGCCCAGTTCGCCGTTTACCTCTGCGACTGTCCCTGCGAACGGTGCCCTTAGAATAGTCCGGTCCAGCCTTGCGCGGGCAAATTCAATACGTGCGGCGCTCATCCTGACACTTGCCCGGGCGGCTTCACAGTTCGCACTCAATGCCTTGGCATTGGTTACCGCCTTGTCAAAATCCTCCTCCGAAACCAGGTCCTGTTTGTGGAGTTCCACCAGCCGTCCGGCATCACGTTGGGCCTCTTCAGCCAGCAGACAGGCCTCGTCGGCTTTAGCGCGGCTTGTTGCGCCTTCACTCTCCGCCAGCTTTACTTCGGCTTCCAGATCCTCATTCCAGAGCACCAGCAGTATCTGGCCTGCTTCTACCCGATCTCCCTCATGTACCGTAAGTTCATCTATCTGCCCTCCAATGGCCGGTGCAAGCTTAGCCCGCCTGCAGGCCTTGACGGTACCTGAGCGCGTATTGGACACGGTTGCCTCAACGCGTCCCCTGTCCACCACCTGCACGACAGCCGAGACCGGCTTTTCCCTCATGACATAGGAAAGGATCAATACCGCAACAACAAAAATAATAAGTACAATTACAATGCGGCGCAATATAGGCTTCATGTCGCTCCCGGTTCCATGCTACAGGACACTGCCTTGAAGCGTGCGGCCCCTTTGCGGATTCAAGGCTGAGCCGTACCTGTAACCGTCACTGCCACCTTTCTGGTCCTTGGACGGTTATCATGATTAATCATCACTGCCTGCTGCCAGGTCCCGAGATACAGATTACCTCCGCGAATGGGGAGGGTCAGGGACGGACCCAGAAGGGCGGCCTGAACATGACTATGGCCGTTTCCATCATGCCAGGCCAACTCATGTTTATATACCAGATTTGCAGGGGCGAGTCTGCTGATTGCATCTTTCAGGTCCTCTACCACCCCGGGTTCGTATTCGATTGTAGTCAGGGAACCGGTAGATCCGATTACAGTTGCATGCAGGCTCCCGTTTGATACCCCGCTGGAATCTACAACGGACTGCAACCTTCCGGTGATGTCCATAAGGTCCGGTCCTGTTTCCAATGATATTTCTATCTCATCACAATAAATGACAGGCATCACTGATGCATCCTCCCATATTATTCTCAGCTTCGAACTTTGGACCCAAGGGGAAAACAACCAGGCATTTTTGCATCCCCTATTCATTATATCTTTAATCTATATATCTTTACTCTATCATCAATGGCTTGATCCTAAAATCAACATCTCCGATCCTGAGGTTCTGTTTGATCATATCGCCTGACACATGACGGACAAGGTCTTTATATGAAATAAACATATCACAAAAGTCAAACTAATATGCCCCAAATTTATCATCAAGGTTGACAAAGCCAAACAGGTTCATCATAATGCGGCGGAAATTTAGCCGAGATAGCTCAGTCGGTAGAGCAGTGGACTGAAAATCCACGTGTCGATGGTTCGATTCCGTCTCTCGGCACCAGCTAAATACAGGGTTAACTCGATTCGAGTTAACCTTTTTCATTTTTAACAATATTTACCTTTGTTTTTTTATGTTAAAATTCGAAGCAGAGATTCGAGAAGGATTTTTTTGGTTCTTCCGGTTTTTGCGTACCTAGCTTTTTTAAAAATGTGGACATGATAATCTTTTCCCAAGCATATTTTTCAGGAAGGAGATTAGAGCATGTCCACAAATTTATTATATCACGGATTCGGGATCAGGGGGTATAAGTACAAGAATACCAAGTATAAAGGGGGCAATGTTGATTTTTGTA
>DQXT01000073.1 GCA_011042225.1 Deltaproteobacteria bacterium
CATGTCTCCGGACCCTGCCCCAGACCTGAAAGGGCGGTCAGAAACGGATCCGGAGACGGTTTTCTTCTTTTGACCTTGTCTCCGGTGACGATGTAATCCATACGGCCCTTGATCTCCGTGGGGAGGACCTTGTTGAGGATTTCCGCGTGAGAGCTTGTGACAAGGGCAAGTTGCATACCGGCTTCTCTGAGCCGCTTCAGAATATGCAGCACCTCTGGAAACGGCTTGATCATGGACTGGTAACGGACGGCAAATATCTCCATCTGACGCATCAGTATCCCGTGGAACATATCGGCATCTATTAAACGATTATTACCCTGGAAGACCGCCGCAACCGTGTTCAGATCAATTGCACCCTCGTGCAGGTAAAGCAACTCGGCGGACACCGAAAACCCTTGCTCAACGAGGGCCTCCTGCCAAGCCCTGACGTGATAGGGCATGCTGTCGAGGATTACCCCGTCCATGTCGAACAATACGGATCTGATCATGTCTCTCGGTATGTCATTTTTTCCTCAGCCAGGGCAGACCTTGCCGCCTTAAGACCCTTTTTTGCCATTCGGCCTCCCGGCGAAGAAGGCGCTTCTGTACCGTAAATAAGGTCAAAGATCTCCGCAGAATCAATTTTTTCGGCCGGCGCTGCGGGTACAAACCGATCCTTTTCGCCGTCGACTCTCCTCAGCAGACCTTTACTAAAAAGACTCTCCAGGACGCTTACTATATAAGAATCCGGATGGTTGAGACGCCTTGCAAGGCCGGCCAGGTCTGTAACCCTCCTTTCATGAAAATCAGCCAGGGTTGTTTCCATAATGTCAAATGCAAGAGCCAGCCGAAGGCCCGGATTGAGCACTGCGTCTTTCCATAGATAACTGCGCCGAACTTGAACGGCAAAGGCCATTTCCGCACCGGCCAGGAAGACTACCCAGCACATATGCATCCAAATCAGGAAGAGCGGCAGAGTGGCAAAGGAGCCATAGATGGCGTTATAACGGGCCACGCCTATCTGAAGTTTTATGTAAATGACCTGTATCAGGAGCCAACCTATACCGCCGCATACCCCACCCACAAAGGCGGAAAAAAAATTCACCCTCGTATTTGGAAGAAACCTGTACAGTATGGTGAAAGTGGCCACCAATAATATTATAGGAATCAAGTTCAGGAGGAAAGAGGCTATCCAGGTTCCAGGCAGTATTCCCTGAAGCCTTACCAGCAGGGCCTGGCTCTGAAGAGTCGCCATTGCGGCCATTACTGTATTTATGCTTACCGGGAGCAGAATCATAAGGGCCAGGTAGTCCATAACCTTCCGGCCGATCGGCCGGCTGCTCTCTGCCTGCCAGATGGCGTTCATGGCCTGCTCGATGCTTCCCAGGACAAAAATCGATGCAATCACAATACCCAGGATTCCAAAGGCACCCAAGGTGGCGAAGTTGGTGCGATCCACATAATCAAAGACCTGGTCCACGGCCTTTCGAAGATGGACAATGAGGCTGTCTGAGGCTGGCTCCGCTGCTGTTGCCTTGTCTCTGTCCGGCTGCGGAGCGGGAACAGGGCCGTCGGCAGAGGTGATTTGTTCCTCCTTTTCCTCGACGGGATTTACAGACAGATCAAGCTGGTCAATAAATTTGTACGCAACTTCACGCATCTGGTCTCCAGCGCCCAAACCCTTTAAGACCGCAGTACCCAATGCGAGCATGGGAACCAGGGACAGGACCACCGTGAAGGTCAGGGCACTCGCCCTAAGGGTTATGGAGTCACGCTGAAATTCCCGGAACACTATAAAATGAATCTGTATGATTATCCTTATTAAATTCAACCACTTTTGCTCATCAGGTTCAGGAGTTGACCAGATCCAGTCCATCAATGAGTCACATGTCCGCCTGATTCGGCACGAAAGAACACCCGACCTCTGTCCGGCTTCCCGGCAATCTATGTTCGGTTTATTGTCCACAATTTTAATTCAAAGTTTTTTAGTGATCTGGAGTATCACTCCTTCCTATTCACCAGTTTACACTTTTTTCGGAAAAGAGTGTATTATTATCGAATGCCGATGTCGAAACTGGAAACTTGAAATTAGATAACGCATTTACATCTTTGTATTTTTCCCAATTTCAAATTTCAAGTTTCAAATATCACTACCAAAATACAGAATTGTTAAAGTATAAACTACTTTTGACCTGTCGTGAAGGATGCCAATTTATCCTCTCTATTTATGAACGAATATGACAAAAGCCAGCCTGAACCTCAGGACCAGTGTGACCATCCGGCCTTTGTAAAAAGATATCTAAACAGGCCTCTGCCGAAGGAGCAGGTGGAAATCTGGTCGCTGGTGCTGACTTCCCGCAGTGTACCCCATAAGATCATTCACTCGGAATATGGGTACAGGTTGGCAGTCCCTTCGGAGTTTGAAAATCTTGCCTCGCAAGAACTTGAAATATATGAAAATGAGAATAAGACATGGCCTTTGAAATTTGAAGTTGCTCCATGGTACGCTAATCTGCAATCCACCCTTTGGACGGTACTCATACTAACCGCGATATTTAGTTTTTCCTTTTCAGAGAGCTGGAGAGAGCGATTGATTCGGATCGGCAGCGGAGATGTAGACAGCATTCTCCATGACGGCCAATGGTGGCGCCTGGTTACTGCACTGACACTGCATACAGACCCTCCGCATTTACTCGGGAACATGATGATGGGAGGGCTTTTAATGGTTTGGCTCTGCAGCCTTCTGGGCACTGGCCTTGGATGGTGGACAGCCCTCTTGTCGGGCATACTTGGAAATTTGATTAATGCCCTGGCGCATGGCGAGACCCACAGTTCCATCGGATCTTCTACCGCCGTCTTTGGTGCACTGGGTGTGATAATAGCACTGCAGACACTCACTGCACGACACCTTTCTTTTAAAGACCGTGCCGTACCATTGGGAGCGGGCCTTGCACTACTCGGATTTTTAGGCACACACGGTGAGCATACGGATATAGGAGCACACCTTTTCGGCTTTATGTCGGGTCTTTTACTGGGGCTGATCGCAGGCCGAACATTAAAGATAGTAGGACTTCCTTCTATTAAATCGGACCGTTATATAGGAATGATCACATGCCTTGTGCCGATTTTGGCCTGGCTTATAGCATTACAAAATTAAAATGCCTGTAAATGCCTATATTTGATTTAACCATTTTAGACACGGAATACACGGATGGTCATAAAGATTGAGTCTTTTCAACGGAACCGGGGAAAAGGTCCGGCCCTGATTACAAGGCCGGACCTTCGGTCATCCTGATTTTATCTACTCTGTCAGTCCTTTAGTACAACCTTTACATTGCTCGGCGCATTCGGTTTCAAATTATTCACTACTATGGTTATGGACCGGCTCACTTCATTACCATAGCCGTCAACAACAGTCAGTACCGCATCATATGTATAGGCCTTGGTATAGTTGTGGGATATGGGAAGTGAGTCGGCAGGCTTGCTGCCGTCGCCGAAGTCAAGGCTGTATGAAAGGCTGTCATTCTCATTATCCACAGCGGAACAAGAAAAGATCACCTTGCCGGGAGGATTGTCAAATTCTGCCGGGCTTGCAGAGAAATCCAGGATTTCCGGTGGGCTGTTGGCAGTCACTTGCACTGTCACTGTGGCGCTCCCTGTTGCCCCGCTGTCATCCGTCACGGTCAGAGTAACCTCGTGGTTACCGGAAATGTTGTAGATATGTTCCGCTTGAACTCCGGTCTGACTGGAATTATCACCAAAGTCCCAACTATAACTTACTATCGACCCATCACCATCACTTGAACCACTTGCGTTCAGATTTACTGTTAAGGGCGCGTAACCGCTTAAAGGCCATGCATCTATGACTGCTACAGGCAAACTGTTTGACGTCACGCTGACCTCCATGCCGATTGAATCCGTAGCTCCATGATCGTCCGTAACAGTGAGTGTTACGATATAGATGCCGGGTTCCTGATAGGTATGGGAGATTTGTGCGCCCCCGCTGCCGGTACCGTCGCCGAAATCCCAGTGATAGTCTGTAATCGTACCATCAGGATCCCGAGAAGCGCTGCCGTCAAAACTCACAAGGAGCGGGGCCTGACCGCTAATGGGTTCCGCAGACGGCTCGGCCACCGGCGGAAGATTGATCGGCTCACTCGTAACAAAAGTAACAATAAGCTTCGGACGTTTAGTGCCGTCTTCGGCCTCGCTGGACACAAAATAGCGGTTACTATCCGCACTTGCAGCCCTGTCCGCATTGAGTAATAACCCGTAATTTTCTGTAGGCCAGGATATCCAGTACCGTACCATATCAGAGACATCCCACGACTTGTATTCATGGATTGTATCCACTGGAAGCATGCTCTCTTCTGAAGCTATGTCGGACTGTGCAAGGGTAATATTGTCGTCTCCGGGAGTCCACCCGTTGACACCGTCATAGGTCAAACCGCTACAGAGGGAAATTACAGGGTCGTGGTTGATTATACGATGTGCCGATACGTCATACGGATCATCGCCTCCATCAGATTCCATATCCGACATGAAGAGGTGAACCATGGCCTCTCTTATCTCCGCATCACTTGGAATGACTGAAAGATCCCACTTCATGATGATTACATTTGCCGCCTCGTCCGTAGGCCAGGTATACAGCCTCAGTGTTTCATTATCTGAATAGTTCTGATCGTTCAGATTGATATAGGTGTCCTCTACAGTTTCTGGGAAATCGGCTTCCGTACCACCACCAAACTGCCAGGTATATTGGTAACCCTGCCTGACTTCTATTGCTGCAGTAGCGGTATCGACAGCACCTTTATCATCGGTTACCGTCAAAATGACCGTATAGGAACCGGGTATGCTATAAGTATGAGAAACGATCGATCCGCTGCTGCTCAGTTCATCACCAAAGTCCCAATCATATTGTACAATGCTTCCATCGCTGTCAGTTGATCCGCTTGC
>DQXT01000029.1 GCA_011042225.1 Deltaproteobacteria bacterium
GTGAACGTCTATGTTTTTTGTCATGGTCCTGTTATTATTGACCGAATAGAAGAAAAGGTAGCCATCCTTCATTTTGTAGTTTACACTTTTTCAACATAGATGAATACCAACCATTAGCTATTAAGTAAAAACTTTGTATAAAAACGGACTGTTAAGCTAAAAGCTAACGGCTGATAGCTAATCGCCGGGTCATATTTTTTGAGGTTTGCCGTGAAATGTTTGTGGCTGTCAATGTCGGCTGCCTTTAGAGACATAGACAATTTAGAATTTGCGCACATATGTCGGCACCAGCGGTTTTTGAAGTTTCTTAACAAAATCGGCTTTGGTGTATTTTTACTCTTTTTTAATTTAACAAGTTGTGGACATCGGCACATAACACCACCAATATCACCAACTGCACCTGCCCGGGAATTGCTTGCAACTCAGCGTCCCTATGAGATTAATGGACATATTTACTACCCCTTGCCCTGTGCCGAAGGCTTTGTAGAAGATGGGTATGCATCCTGGTATGGAGCTGAGTTTCACGGAAGGCCAACCGCCAGTGGTGAGTTATATAATATGTATGCTATGACTGCGGCCCATCGTACGCTACCCATGAATACATATGTAAAGGTACTCAACCTTGAAAATGGCAGGGAAGTCGCAGTCAGAATCAGTGATCGAGGGCCTTTTGTTAAGAATAGGATTATAGATCTCAGCTACGCAGCCGGCAAAAAGTTGGATATGATCGGACCGGGTACGGCAAAGGTTAGGATAGAGGCGTTGGGAGAGGTCCAGTTAAGTTCCGGTATCCTTGTTGGATTTAAATCGCACCCTGATTTCAGAAGCGGAGAATTTTATGTACAGGTAGGGGCATTTTTGGAGCCTGACAATGCCTATGCCCTCAGGCGAAAAATGACCAGATATTATAATAATGTGGTCGTTTTTCGCCAACCAAGAGGAGATCAGATATTTTATAGGGTACAGATATTTGCAGCAAATGAATATGATGCGGCCAAGAATTTTCAAATCCGGCTTGAAAGCCTGGGTTTTACAGATGCTTTTGTGGTTTCGAGATAAGGCAGAGAGGTATGTATATTGCTTGACAGTAGTTTCCGTGGGCCGTAATTTAAAATTATAAAAATTTCCTTCCATTTTGGGCACTGATTACACGGATGGCGGTGGAATCGGGACAGGTAATCAGAAAATCCGCGCCGGATCTTTTAGCTCGTTCGGAAGGTGCTGGATTCGTTATTGATAATCGGGGAATTAAAATTATTTTTGGTTATAATCTTTCGATTAATCAATTTTTCAAAACAAGATATTGTCGGAGGTATTATTCTTGAGGGAAAAAAGCGTGGACTGCAGTTTTGCAAAGAGATTTGAAAGTGATTCGGGTTTTACCCTGATTGAACTCCTTGTAGTTGTCATAATCATTGGACTTTTAGCTTCTCTGGTAGCACCTAAGTTTTTTGGGAAACTGGCCATGAGCAAACAGAAGACTGCAAAGGCCCAGATAGAACTCATTGGTGCCGCTCTTGACGAGTTCCGGCTCGACAATGGTCGTTATCCTACCACTGAAAATGGCCTTTCCGCCTTAAGAGACAAGCCGGAGGGTCTTGAAAACTGGGCTGGACCTTACATGCCCAAAGCCATTCCAAAGGATCCATGGGGGCACGAATATGTCTATACTTCTCCAGGCGAACACTATGACTATGATCTTGTCAGTTACGGCCGTGATGGAGAGCCGGGCGGAGAGGATGAAGATGCAGACATAGTAAGTTGGGAGTGATAGGATTGGGCAATTTGGTGGATGTTAAAAACGTAGGGTCTTTCCTGGGATCTTTGGTCAACCGGAAAGACAAGAACAAATTTCAAGACTCGGGTGAGGCACAGTTTCCTGAGCCTGAATCAGATTCAGAGCAGGTGTCAGAGCCTGGATTTCCCCAAATAGATGCGGCTGATTTCCCCGACAAGCCACCCATGATAAATGGCTTGTCCCCTCAGCTGATGAGGCAGTGGCGGGTTGTCACATTATCTCTAGATGACTCGGAGGCCAGGGTGGCCATGACCACGCCCCGTGATCTTTATCTGAGAGAACTACTTGAAAATATCTATCAGAGACCGGTACGCCCTTTTCTTGCCAGTGAAGAGGATATCCTTGCTGCTGTTTACAGATGGTACGAAGCCGATATAGACTTGGCAAATGAGGATTCTGAGGACGAATCTCTTACTGTCGATGAGCTATGGGAGGATCCTGAACAGCTGAGGGACCTTGCCTCCGAGGCCCCTGTGATACGTCTTGTAAATCATATTATCAGCCAGGCACTTGAGATAAAGGCATCAGATATACATTTTGAGCCTTTCAGGGATGCTTTTAAGGTAAGGTTCCGTATAGATGGAGTCCTTCACGACATTGAGACGGTCTCAAAGAGGCTCCAGCCGGCAATTACTTCCCGTTTGAAGCTTATGGGCAAGATGAACATCGCGGAGATGCGTTTGCCTCAGGACGGTCGCATCAAGGTCCGAGAGGGACAACGCGACATAGATATCAGGGTCTCTTCCTTGCCGACACTCTTCGGAGAGAGTGTAGTACTCAGGCTTCTCAATCGGGAGGAGGTCCGGCTGGATCTGGAAACTCTGGGGATTTCATCCGATATATTGGGGGATTTTGAAAGGATAATTTTAAGGCCTTATGGGTTGATTTTGGTCACCGGTCCGACCGGCAGCGGGAAGACCACGACTCTGTACGGAGTGATGAACCGCATCAACGCCCCGGACAAGAAAATTATAACAGTAGAAGACCCGGTTGAGTATCAGTTGGATGGGATAAATCAGATCCAGATCCGTCCTAAAATAGGGTTGGGCTTTGCCTCTGCCCTTCGTAACATCCTTAGACAGGATCCTGATGTGATACTTGTCGGAGAGATCCGAGATGCTGAAACTGCTGAAATTGCTATACAGTCAGCCCTTACCGGGCATCTTGTCTTTTCTACTCTTCATACAAATAATGCAGCGAGTGCCATTACCAGGTTACAAGAGATGGGCGTTGAGTCTTATCTTTTGTCTTCCTGTTTACTTGCGGTGATGGCTCAGAGGCTGGTCAGGAAGATCTGCCCGCATTGCAGGGCTGCCTATGATCTGCCGCCGGGTTTTTTCGAGGAGGTAGTTCAGGTCCTTGGAGTGGACAGTACTCAGGCTCCATCCGAAGTCTGGCGGGGTAAAGGTTGTGCAAGTTGTGCCAATACGGGATTTTACGGTCGTACAGGGATATACGAACTGATCCAGATGAATGACGAGATAAGGCGGCTGATAGTCAAAGGCGCTGACAGTAGCTTGATACTTTCCCAGGCCAAATCAGCGGGTATGCGGACACTACGTCAGGATGGCCTGCAAAAAGTCATTGCAGGTCAAACAACCTTTGAAGAGGTTATGAGAGTCACTAATTGATTCAGTGAGTTGGTAATTATTTGGTATGCCTACTTTTACTTACGAGGCCTTGGATGTTAAGGGGCAAAAGATTGAAGGCACAGATGAGGCTGCAAGCCGGGATCTCTTGATTTCCAGATTAATCGCCCAGGGCCTTCAGCCTATCAAGGTTAAGAAGTTAAAACAGTTTTACGCTTTCTGGACCAGGAAAGCAGTCAGGTTTAGCCACGACGATCTCCTTTATTTTACCAGGGAATTGTCTGACCTGCTGGAGGCCGGTGTGCCTCTCGAACGCACGTTGGCTATCGTGGAAGATGCCGCTGAGCAAGAGAATGTACGTGCACTGATTAATACTATAAGACAGGATATACACGGGGGTAAAAAGCTGTCGGAGTCATTGTCCTCTTATCCGGACATATTCAATCGCCTCTATGTTAATATGGTGCGCGTAGGGGAACTGGGAGGCGTCCTCCCTATGGTGCTTAAAAGGCTGGACGGTTTCATCGAGCGTTCAAGAAATATTCGAAAGTTTATTATTACTTCATCAATCTATCCAGGTATCTTGGCCCTTGTCGGCATTTTATCAGTTTTTATATTGGTAACTTTTGTTGTGCCTAAGTTCGGCCAGATCTTTGAGGATCTTAATCAGCCTATGCCGATGGCCACCAAATTAATCGTTGCGGCCAGCATGTTTCTACAGTCATGGTGGTGGTTGTTGACCTTGATTATTCTTTTTCTCGGTGCGGGTTTTTATTCCTATATCAAGTCACCTGAAGGGGGGGTCTGGTGGGATAAGGTGGTACTTCGTCTGCCCTTGGCCGGAGCTATGTTACTGAGGGTGGAACTCGGTCGGCTGGCCCGTACTTTGGGCACCTTGCTTGAGAGCGGTGTCCCCATACTGAAGGGTATTTCCCTTTCTGGGGAAGTAGTATCTAACAGCATTATTCGGAGTGCTGTGGAGGATCTGTATAAGGGGGTCCGTCAGGGAAAGAGCCTCAGCCAACTTATGAAACAAACAAAGATTTTCCCCTCACTTATGGTGCACCTGGTGGCTATTGGAGAAGAAACAGGGGCTATGGGGCCTATGCTTTTAAAGATTGCAGATGATCTTGAAGAGAAGGTTCAGCATGACACCAAGGTCTATTTATCCCTTGTGGAACCTATTACCATAGTACTTATGGGAATTATTATCGGCGGAATTATTCTGTCTATGCTCCTTGCCATATTTGGTATTAACGATGTGGCTTTATAAGAGGTCAAAGGGTTTTACGCTTGTAGAGCTTCTTGTAGTGCTTGTACTGATAGGTATTTTTAGTTCTCTGGTTTTTGTATCTGTCGTCGGCGGGATACTCCGGTCTGAAGAGAATCGTTTTATTCAGTCCTTCACACAGACCCTGATCCGGGCCAGGTCCGCAAGCCTGGGTAGAGGCGAGGCAGTCAGGTTTTTTATTGATGGAGAGAGCAGGACCTTTTGTGTTGAAGGCCTTAAA
>DQXT01000049.1 GCA_011042225.1 Deltaproteobacteria bacterium
TCTGCCCCTGCCTCTGGTCTGGGAATCTGAGACAAAACAGTGCCACAGAACCCCGTTTTTTTGAAACCCCTCTTTGGCAAGATCATTAGTAGACTCCGTTTCTGAAATTCGAGTAATCCCAAGGATATCAGGCACCTTAAAGGTCCCTTTTCTCCAGGACAACCTCATCTTTTCCTGAAATCTCATTTAAAAAGACATTTACATGTTCATTGGCTGAGGTCTGCAAAGAAAGTCCTACAAAATCGGGTTTGATCGGGAGCTCCCGTCTTCCCCTGTCCACAAGGACAGCGAGTTGTATCTTCTGTGGTCTGCCCAAATCGGTTAAGGCGGCCAAGGCGGCCCTTATGGTACGTCCGGTGTAAAGGACATCGTCCACCAGTATTATATTTTTATTCTCAATGGAGAATGAAATGTCGGTCTTCCTCACTATAGGATGCCGGCTCAAGGTACTCCAATCATCTCGATAGAGAGTAATGTCTAAAATACCGCAGGGGAGCATGGTCCCTTCTGTAGCAGCGATCAGCTGCTGCAGGCGTTCGGATAATGTGACTCCGCCTGTCCTGATGCCTATGAGGGCGAGATTCTCTGCCCCCTTGTTCTGTTCTATGATTTCATGTGCCATTCTTGTAAGGGCACGGGACATTTCCTTTGAATCAAGCACAATTTTGCCTTTATTTTTCATTACTTCCCCCAAATTGACCAGATGGCGACTATGCCGATTTCATCAATTCTTTTTCAGCCGCTTTGTTGCTGATTGGAGGCCTAAATATGTCAAGTTATAACCGACGGGACATCTCTGCCTGTACGGGTATGGATTTGGGCAATATTATCAGCAATGGCAATAAGATCAGAAAGGGCCTCCTGTGTATCCTGATTTTGTCTTTCAGTATCCATTTCGTATCTTTCCAGATATACCCTGAGTGTGGCACCTTCTGTACCGGTGCCGGACAGACGGAATACTATTCTTGAGGACCCTCTGAAAATGATCCTTATTCCCTGACCGGTGCTCACGCTTCCATCTACCGGGTCCCTATAGCTGAAGTCGTCGGCCGCATCAACCTCATAGTGTCCAAACGAACTTCCCGCCAAACCGACAAGAATCTCTCTCAAATGACCCATAAGGGCATTTGCAGAATCGGATTCAAGCCCCTCATAATCGTGTCGAGAGTAAAAATTTCTACCGAATTTCCTCCAGTGTTCCTGCACAATTTTTTCAACCGATTCCCCCTTTGCAGCCAAAATATTCAGCCAGAAAAGCACTGCCCAAAGCCCATCCTTTTCCCTTATGTGATCCGAGCCGGTGCCAAAACTCTCTTCACCGCAAAGCGTTACCCTGCCTGCATCGAGCAAATTGCCAAAGAACTTCCATCCCGTAGGTGTCTCATAACACTGGATCCCCATGGCCTCGGCAACCCTGTCCACCGCCATGCTTGTGGGCATAGATCTGGCCACGCCTGATAATCCTTTGGAGTAACCGGGGACAAGATCGGCATTAGCTGCAAGGACCGCCAGACTATCGCTTGGTGTTAAAAAAAAGCGCCTTCCAAGGATCATATTGCGATCACCGTCTCCATCAGAGGCAGCCCCGAAATCAGGGGCGCTCTCCGAGTTCATGATCTCAACAAGTTCCCGCGCATGTTTCAGGTTTGGGTCCGGGTGAATTCCGTCAAAGTCAGGCAGGGGATTACCATTAATCACAGTCCCCCGGGATGCACCGAGATGCCCTTCAAAAATAGCCTTGGCATAGGGACCAGTGACCGCATTCATGGCATCGTACACCATACTGAATTTACCATGGCCGAAGAGTTTTCTCATACGGTCGAAGTCAAAGAGACGTTGCATGAGTTCAGTATAATCAGCAGTAGAGTCAAAAATTTCTACAACCATGTCCCCCATACGGTTCTCGCCCGGTTGCTCCAGATCCAGATCGGGGGCATCAAAAAGATAGTAGGTATCGATTTCAAGGCTGCGTCTGTAAAATGACTCTGTAAGGTGCTCCGGGGAAGGTCCACCATTTTCGACATTATACTTTATTCCAAAATCTCCCTCAAGGCCGCCTGGATTGTGGCTTGCAGAGAGGATGATGCCGCCCAACAAATTGTGCTTTCTGATTATATGCGAAGCGGCCGGCGTAGACAGAATACCCTTCAATCCTA
The DNA here is from genome assembly GCA_011042225.1 of Deltaproteobacteria bacterium. GTDB lineage: Bacteria > Desulfobacterota > Dissulfuribacteria > Dissulfuribacterales > UBA3076 > UBA3076. Next base: position 2,157 of record DQXT01000049.1, read on the forward strand.
ACATGATACGACCTATACCGTTGGCAGCAGCCATCTTGACAATGATCTGAAGGGCCTCTTTATTGTGGAACCGGCCATCTCCTCCGAGGACTATGGTCTTTCCCCTGATTTTCCCCACGACATCAAAGATAGACTGTATAAAATTCTCCAGATAATGAGGTTGCTGAAATGTAGTAACCTTTTTACGAAGGCCTGAAGTGCCGGGCCGCTGGTCTTTAAAGGGTCTTGTGGATATCTTTTTTATACTCATTACCTGAGAGTTCCTGTCTTTTGTTCTCAACAATTTTGCATTGTGTCAATAAAATTATATAAAATAAACCATGGTATATAATAATAGGCCATATAATTCCTTTTGCCAAAAATAAAATTTTTGCCGGTAAGAGGAAGAATAACTGTATGGACTTGTTGTTGATAAATTATAAGGTTATGTTATAAAAATTGATGAACCCGTAAAAAGTCCGTTGTAAAAATTTTAGACACAATATGTTGCGACACCCAGTAAGACTATTCCTATACATTGAGGTCAGAATTCTATTTTTCGACTTTTTACGACGCCATCAAAATTGGTTTTTAGACACATATTACTATAGAGGACGATGGATTGGGCAGTGTAATCCGTAACAAAGTTTTTTAGTTTTGCCCGAAGGCTGTTGTGTCTACAACATAAATATGTTTGACTTTACAAGAAAAATTAAGGAAGGATCAGAATGGACCCTCAAAATTTAAATACCGCGGAACTGCGCCGGCTCTTACCCTCCGGTTCTCAATGGCGATCAGGAATTGTGCTGGCTGGGGCACTGATATTGGCAATCATTCTTTGGAATCTCTGGTTCACAGTAGAACCGGAAGAGGTGGGGGTAGTCTTTCGCTTTGGCAAATATACGCGGGAGGCACCACCAGGTCTTAACTTCAAACTGCCCGACCCGGTGGAAAGTGTCGTCAAAGTGCCTATACAACGCCAGTTTAAAGAGGAGTTTGGTTATCGTACTCAAACGGCTGGTGTCCAGTCACGCTATACCTCAAACAATTTTCAAGATGAGTCCATAATGCTTACAGGCGATCTGAACGTCGGCGTGGTGGAGTGGTCTTCCCAGTACCGTATCAGTGATCCTTACAAATATCTGGTCAAGATCCGAGATCCGAGAAACACCTTTCGAGAAATGAATGAGGCTATTATGAGAGAGGTCGTGGGAGACAGGACGGTACATGAGCTCCTTACCGTAGGAAGACAGCGGGTAGCCGACGAAGTAAAACTGCGTCTTCAGGAACTGTGTGATAAGTATGAGATAGGAATCACGGTAGACCAAGTCGTCCTTCAGGATGTTAATCCGCCCGATCCGGTAAAACCGTCCTTTAATGAGGTAAACCAGGCCCAGCAGGAGCGAGAGACAATGATCAACCAGGCAAAGGCAGAATATAACCGTGTTATCCCTAAAGCCAGAGGACAGGCGCTTCAGGCCATACAGCAGGCCGAAGGTTATGCCAAGGACCGTATAAATCGCGCCAAGGGAGACGCCAAGTTCTTCGAGTTGATTTTGGAGGCTTACAAGAGGGCCCCGAACGTCACTAAGAGGAGGATATATCTTGAGACAATCGACACTATATATCCGGATATCAAACACAAGATAATTGTTGATGATGAGGTGAAAGGCATCCTTCCCCTTCTTTCGCTGGGCAATGAGGTAAAGCCATGAGATATATATCTACTTTCACAATTATACTCATAATTATAGTCGCTTCGGTGGTTGGAGGTGTCTTTTTTATAGTAGATGAGACCCAACAGGTGATTGTTACTCAATTCGGAAGGCCTGTAGGCGAATCCATAACCACGCCTGGCCTGCAAATGAAGCTGCCCTTTATTCAAAAGGCTCAATATGTGGAAAAACGCTTCATGGCATGGGACGGTGACCCGAATCAGATCCCGACAAAAGACAAGAGATTCATCTGGGTGGATACCTATGCGCGTTGGCACATAACTGATCCACTACTCTTTTTTCAGCGACTCAGGGATGAGAGGGGGGCCTATTCCAGGCTAGACGACATCTTGGACGGCGAGACACGAAATACCATAGCAAAACACGAACTTATAGAACTGGTAAGGAGCGAAAATCCTCCAGAGGATAAAGAGATGCAGGAATTTATGACCCCTGAGGAGCTAGCGATTCAGGAAAGCATGGATGCATTTCGTATCAAATCGGGCAGAAAGGTACTTGAGCAGGAGGTATTGGAGGCCGCGGCTCCCCGTGTTACCTCTCTTGGGATAGAGATCCTTGATTTCAAATTCAAACGGGTTAACTATGTTGAAGATGTGAGAAAAGAGGTCTATGCCAGGATGATCTCAGAGAGAAAGCGCATTGCCGAGCAGTATCGTTCTGAAGGCGCCGGGGAATCCGCAAAAATTTCAGGGGAAAAGGACCGTGAGCTCAAGACCATTACCTCAGAGGCCTATCGCAAGACACAGGAAATCAGGGGTAAGGCCAATTCAGAAGCAGCGGACATCTACGCTGCCGCGTATAACAAGGATCCTGAATTCTATCGGTTCACCAGGACTATGGAAAGTTTTACAAAGATTATGGACGATAATACCACGCTGGTGATGTCTACAGATGGAGACTTGTTTAATTATCTGAACGGGATCAAGTAGTTGATTTTTTTGACATCCAATTATTTATTTGCTAATAAAATCAAAATAGGATCATTTGCGCACCACGACAAGGATGTCGTGCGCCCCGAA
>DQXT01000095.1 GCA_011042225.1 Deltaproteobacteria bacterium
GGCACCCAGACTCAGGCAGAGAGTCCCGACGATACAGGGCAGAATTCCGCCTTTAGTCATTGAATCCATTGGCGGCTGCGTGAGAAATGTCCAGTTGATGGCCCGCCACCCTCTTGCCACAAGAAAATAGACAACGATAAGCAATGCGATCCCATTGATGGCAGCCGAGAGCCTGAAAAGCCCGAAAATTGCGACCTGGACCAGTTTGCGACGCCGCAGAAGACTGCTTGATTTATTCATGGGTTCAAAGGTTCAAGGTTCAGGGTTACAAAGTTGCAGCTCCAACCTGCCTGTATTTGTTGGAGATGTGCTCGGATAATAAGTTAAAAAGCAGGGTAAAAGCAAATAATACGACACCGGTGGCAAACAAAGCATGATAGTGATCGCTGCGGAAAGGGGCCTCGGCCATTTCTGCTGCAATGCTTGCAGGCATAGGACGGACCGGATCAAATATTGAAGACGGCAATTGGGCTGCTCCGCCGGCAATCATGAGCACTACCATGGTCTCGCCAATAGCCCTCGACATACCAAGAATGATGGCAGTCGAGATGCCTGAGAGAGACGCGGGAAGGATCACCCTGGCGATGGTCTCCCATTGGGTAGCTCCCAGGGCCAGAGAGGCCTCTTTGAGTTCTATTGGCACGCTAAAAATGGCGTCTTCTGAGATGCTGCAAATGGTCGGGACGGACATGAATGCCAGCATGAGGGACGCATTGAAGAGATTTAAGCCAGTGGGGATATCAAAGATTTCCTGAAGGAAAGGAGCAACTATTACCATGCCGAAGAAACCGATGACCACCGAAGGAAGGGCTGCCAGAAGTTCCACAATCGGTTTAACCCATTCCCGCAGCCGGGCGGAGGCAGACTCTGCCAAATAGAGGGCGGTCATCACCCCCAGCGGAATGGAAATAACAGCGGACATAGCAGTAACAGCCAAGGATGCCACGATCAATGGAAAGATGCCAAAATCAGGGGGGTCATCAGTGGGGTACCAGTAATGTCCGAACAGGAAATCGCAAATAGAGACCGTGCTGAAGATAGGAATGCCTTCCCAAAAAAGGAAAATAACGATTAAGGTCAATATTGTTATGGAGGCAAGTGCAACAGAGAAGAAAAAGAAGCTTATTGCCCTTTCTCTTCTCTGACGGCCCTTTCCGGTTTGTTGATTTTTTCTCATTCTGTTTTGAGCTAAATTGAGCAATTAGCCTTTAGCGGTTAGCTATTAGTTTAATGATTATCGGTCTGCCGCCCTGACAAGCAGGATGTTTTACTATTACAAATTTTCACCCTGTTGAATGCAGCTTCGCTGCCCCCCCTTTGGGGATTCAACAGGTTGAACCCGTTAGGTGTTTTTCTAACTAGCCTAATGCCCTGATTTTCCAAAGCTAAACGCTAATGGCTAATGGCTGATCGCTCAAACTTGGTTAATACAAAGGTACATACCTCGCATCGCGCACGTATTGCTGCCCCTTTTCCGGGTTCAAAACAAAGTTAATAAAGTTGAGCGTATCTCCCTTTGGCCAGCCGCTCGTGAACATATAAAGAGGTCTGCTGACAGGGTATGTGCCGTTCAGTGTCGTTTCCTCGGATCCTGTGATCTTATTCACCGTTAAAGCCTTTATACCCTTATCCAGATATCCGAGACTTATATAACCAATTGCGTTTTTGTTTTTTGAAACGGCTTGCGCAACCGCCCCGTTTGATGCCTGGAGCAGTGCCCCTGGAAAAACCCGTTCCTTTTCCATGACTTTCTGGTGCCACACCTCGTAAGTCCCGGATGATGTATCGCGGGAAATGACCACAATCGGCCTGTCAGGACCGCCTAATTCTTTCCAGTTTTTGATTTCCCCTTTATAAATTACCTTAAGCTGAGCCATGGTCAAATTTGCAACAGAATTGCTGGGGTGAACTATCGGAACAATGCAGTCATAGGCAACAGCAAAAGGCACTGGATAGGCCCCTTTCTCCACAGCAAGACTTATTTCCTTTGGCTTTATGAATCTTGAGCTGTCCGCAATATCAGTGCTTCCGTCAATAAGGGCCTTTATTCCGTTGCCTGACCCGCCACCAGAAATTGAGATCTTCACATCCGGATTTTGCTTCATATAGGCCTCTGCCACTTTTTGTGCAATAGGTAAAACCGTGGTAGAACCTTTGATTACAAGATTTCCCGCCAACACCTGGGTTGATGTAAAAGAAAAAACCAATGCCAGTGCGAACATAGCGATATGTTTCAATTTCATCTCCTTTTCCTCCGCATAATATAATCATGTTATAGAATCACTCTGCGTAATGAATTATTTCTTATGATTGTTAGGTTCTGATTAGGAAAAAATTAAATTTGCATGAAATTATAGAAAGGGATGCGACAGATAAATAACCTATGAATATTCTGGGACCTTGCATGAACTTCTTTATTTGTTGAACAAAAAAGTTATATGTTATATTCAATAAATAATATGCCGGTAAAATTTTAGCCTGGCTAAAGGTCTTGTCTATATCAAACGAAAAGATTTTCGCGGTAGATGATGAAGAAGATATCCTGGAGCTACTGAAATTTAATCTATCGCGAGAAGGTTTTCAGGTTCTTTGCGCTGGATCAGGTAAGCAGGCCGTACACCTTGTGAGATCAGAATACCCTGATCTCATCATACTGGACCTTATGCTGCCGGACATAGATGGTCTGGAAGTAACAAGACGCCTGAAAAATGATCCAGATACCAGAAACATACCTATTGTGATGTTAACAGCCAAGGGCGAAGAAGCGGATATCGTAACAGGCCTGGAGCTTGGAGCCGACGACTACATCACAAAACCTTTTAGCCCGCGCATCCTGGTAGCGCGAGTCGGGGCGGTTCTCCGCAGGAATATAAAAGGAGCGTCGGAACAGGCATCGGTTCTTCGAATTCACGATATCCAAATTGACCCCAGACGTCACGAGGTGCTCTTTAAGGGTGCTCCAGTCCAATTGACTTTCACGGAATTCGCCATCCTTAATTATATTGCGAGAAGGCCGGGATGGGTCTTTACCCGTTTCCAGATCGTCGAAGCCATACGTGGGGAGGATTATCCTGTCACCGATCGTTCAGTGGATGTTCAGATCGTTGGGTTGCGAAAGAAACTGGGTTCGGCAGGCAGGTATATCGAGACGGTCCGTGGAATCGGATATCGATTTAGGGAATAGAGTCGTGAAAAAAAAGAAACGTCTGCTATGGCAACTCTATCCATCCTATATATTGGTCACCATTATCTCTCTGATAACTGCAACCTGGTATACATCTGCATCTTTGAAAGATTTTTTTCTTGAACAAACCGCTTCCGATCTCAAAATACGAGCTCGGTTTTTTGAAAAACAGGTCTTAAAATATCTTGATCCCATAGATGAAAAGGCTGTTGACGGATTATGCAAAAAGATCGGCGAGACTACTGCAACCCGTATTACCATAATACTCCCCTCCGGCAAAGTCGTTGGAGACTCTGAGAAGGATCCGGCAGACATGGATAACCATGTAGACAGAATGGAATTTATTGATGCCCTGAACGGTCCTTCAGGCAAATCTATACGTCACAGTCGGACCCTGGAAAAGTATATGATGTACGTAGGAATACCTGTTAAGAAAAAAAATCGCATCCTCGCAGTTGTCCGCACATCAGTCCCTGTAAATGATTTAGATCTGGTTTTAAATAATATCAAGATCAAGATTGCCTTTGGGGGCCTGATAACAGCTTTGTTTGCTGCGGTACTCAGTCTGTTTGTTTCTCGAAGCATTACCCGTCCCATTGAGCGCATCAAAATCTGGGCCGAATCCATCACTCGCGGTGAAATCCTCTTAAGGCCGCAAGTTACTGAATCCGAAGAAATTGGAGCCCTTGCCGAATCGCTGAACCGAATGGCAGTTGAGCTTCGTGAACATATTGAAACTGTAAGGCGGCAGCGAAACGAGATTGAGGCCATGCTCTCCAGCATGGTTGAAGGAGTCATTGCCGTGGACATGGGGGAGCGGGTTTTAAGCATGAACCACGCTGCCGCCGAGATGTTCGGATGCAATTTTGCTGAGGTACAAGGCCGAAGCATCCAAGAAGTGGTAAGAAATACGGTTCTTCAGCAATTTGTGAAAAAGGTATTATCCAGCCAGGAGGCGGTTGAAAAAGAAATTTTCCTGTCTTCTTCCGGTAGCGAACTCTTTCTTAATGGACACGGCACATTGCTCCGTGATGCGGAAGGAAAACAAATAGGCGCACTTATAGTTTTAAACGATGTGACCCGCCTTCTGAGACTTGAGAAGATCCGGCGTGAGTTTGTGGCCAATGTATCCCATGAAATAAAGACTCCGATTACAGCCATTAAGGGATTCGTGGAGACCCTCCGTGACGGCGCGGTCAAAAATCCCGAGTACGCTGAACGATTTTTGGAAATAATCGACAAACACGTAAAACGGCTTGAGGCCATTATTAATGATCTTCTCAGGCTTTCCAAGATTGAGCGGAAGGCTGGAGCAGAGGAAGTCGTGCTGAAAGAGGGCAGGCTGAAAGAGGTGCTCGAAACCGCTATCCAGGTCTGTGAAGTTAACGCTATGGCCAAGAAAATAGACGTAAAGCTGTCTTGTTCTGAAGACATAGTAGCAAATTTCGATCCATCGCTACTTGAACAGGCCTTTGTGAACCTCATTGATAATGCCATTAAATATAGCGGCGAGAAAAAAATGCCCAGGTGGAGGCCGCCCAAGCGGAAAAAGAGATCATTATCAGCGTAAGTGATCAGGGCTGTGGAATAGAAAAAATCCATTTATCCCGTATCTTTGAACGATTTTACCGGGTAGACAAGGCAAGAAGCCGGGAAATGGGAGGGAC
>DQXT01000087.1 GCA_011042225.1 Deltaproteobacteria bacterium
CTATGGCCAACCTGGGAAAAGAGTTATTAGAGGGCCTCGGTTATAATGTGGTGACCAGAACAAGCAGCCTGGAGGCCCTGGAGGCCTTTAGGGCACAATCTGACAACTTTGATTTGGTGATTACTGATATGACGATGCCTAATATGACAGGAGAAAAGATGGCCAGAGAAATCATGAAGGTCCGTCCGGATATGCCGATTATTCTGTGTACGGGATTCAGCCCGGTGATCACAGAAGAGAAAGCCAGGGCCATGGGGATACGGGCCTTTATTATGAAGCCTATCCTGAAAAATGAGATAGCCGTCAAGATAAGAGAAGTGCTTGATGGGAGTAACATAGAGGCGGATAATCCGCATTCGGTAAAAGGAAAAGCGGGACTTTTGATATAAGTGTCAAAACACAGACATCATAAAACCGGAAGTGGATATCCAACAGGAATTTGAAAATCCAAGCCATTATAATGGAGCCTGCTCCACACTTTTTGAACTGCAGTTTCATAAGTACATGCCTTTAGCTATTGACAATTTTCTTCCTAGAGTAGATAAAAAAGTATAGCCCAATAGGGTCTGAACTGTAAAATGCCCTGCCGGTATCGGCGGGAGAATATTTTACCTGGGCTAAAAGGATGTTTTGTGCATCCAGATGGATCTTTTTGACATACGCCCTCTGTTCTTATTGGCCGGAGGTTAAGGCATACGAGACCTCGATAGAGCTGACTTTGGCATAAGCTAATTGAACTCTTATCCATCACAAAAAAGTAGAACCTGGATATGAAAAAATCTTTACTGTCAGTATGGATTATTGGTCTGTATTTATTTACAGCGTTTTCGCTGGCTGATGCCGCCGACCCGGGCGATGGGGAAGCGCTCTACATGAAAAACTGCAAAATGTGTCACAAGTTGAAGGCGGATGGAATGGCGTCTTCCCTTGAGACCATGGCCAATAAATATCAAAACAATAGCGCGGGCATTGTAGACTTTCTGAATAATCCTACGGGGAAGGGGGCCAGAATGATGAAAAAATTCATTGCCGGTCTTTCCCTACAGGAAAAAGAGGCCATTGCCGCCTGGATGACAGCCCAGGTTCAAGGACAGGCACAGGATCAAGCCAAGACAAAAGAAAAGACCGCCCTTGCTCCAATCAGTGGAGATACCGAGGCATGCCTGGGGTGTCATGAATCCGTTACCCCTGGTATCGTGGGCGACTGGCGTACAAGCAGGCACGCCAATACAACCCCTGAAACGGCCCTTAAAAAAGGCTATAGAGAGAAGGGTTACATCTGAGAGCTTTGATAAGGGGCTTAAATCTTATGCGGTGGGCTGCTACGAATGCCACAGCCAGAATCCCAAGCTTCATTCCGATAACTTCGAGCATAACGGGTACCGGATTAATGTGGTGGTTACCCCCAATGACTGTAAGACCTGCCATCCGACTGAGATCAAGCAATATGCTCAAAATATAATGTCGCATGCCTATGGAAATCTTAATAATAATCCAGTTTATCGTGATCTGGTAGACTCAGTGAACGGCATTCAGTCTTTTAAGGATATGAAGACAGCCCTTACAGCCCCGGATATGGAAACTGATGCCGATTCCTGCTTTTACTGCCACGGGACCTCTATTAAGGTCAAGGGTATGAAGACCAGAGATACAGTAATGGGTGGTATGGGGTTTCCCGTCCTTTCAGGCTGGCCCAATTCGGGTGTGGGAAGACTAAATCCTGATGGTACGAAGGGGTCCTGCACCTCCTGCCATACCAGACATGCATTTTCTATCGAGATGGCCAGAAAACCCTCTACCTGCTCTGAATGCCACAAGGGACCCGATGTCCCGGCATACAAGGTTTATGAGGTCAGTAAGCACGGAAATATTTACTCCTCGCTGAGTAAAAAGTGGGATTTTGAGGCTGTGCTCTGGACAGTGGGAAGAGATTTCACCGCCCCGACTTGTGCCACCTGTCATACCAGTTTAATCGTCACTGCTGAGGGTGAAGTAGTCGCAGAAAGAAGCCACCAGATGAATGATCGCAGTGCGTGGAGACTATTTGGAATTTATTCCCATGCCCATCCAAAGTCTCCGGATACAACCATTATCAGAAACAATGCCGGTCTGCCTTTGCCCACTGAGCTCACTGGAGAACCGGCAACAGACTATCTTATTGATGCCAAGGAGCAGGAAAAGAGGCGCGGGAATATGCAGAGGATATGCCTCACATGCCACAGCGATGGATGGATAAAGGGACAATACGCCCGGTTTGAGAACACCATCAATAATACCAATCAGTCGACCCTGACCGCTACCAAGATTCTTCTTACTGCCTGGGATAAAGGGGCAGCCAAGGGCCTGGCACAGAATGACAGCATTTTCAATGAGGCCATAGAAAAGAAGTGGGCAGAACATTGGCTATTTTTTGCCAATTCTACCCGTTTTGCTTCCGCTATGGCAGGGGCCGACTATGGTGTCTTTGCTAATGGCCGGTGGTATACGTCAAAGAATATTCAGGAGATGCTTGATTGGCTGGAATTCAAGCTCGAGAGTAAAAACCAAGAGGATTAGAGTCTTTAAGGGCTTGGCGGCAAATTGCCTTTTTAAAAATACACGGAGGTTTTCATGAGACGCATAAGAGTTTTTTTAGTTATGGCCATGGCTTTTCTGATCGCACCATTAGCAGTGTCTGGAGCCGAAATGGGCAAGTTCTCATATGGAGATTTTGAACAGCCCAAGCGATGCGGAATGTGTCACAAAGAAATACACCAGGAATGGCAGCAGAGCCTGATGTCGCAGAGTTTTACCCATGAATGGGATCAGGTTGAGTATTTCAAACTGGCCCTTCCCCATGCCCTGAAGTTAGAAAAGGTCTCCGAGGTAAAAGGCGGATGCATTGCCTGTCATGGTCCCCTTGCCTTTTTGAGCGGGGATATTCCTCCAAAGCCTGCTGAAGCCGGTACCAGGGCCAATGAAGGCGTGAGTTGTGAGATCTGCCACAACATTACCGGAACTACTGAAGAGGCCCCCTTTAATTTCAGTTTCATCATTGAGCCGGACAAAGTGAAACAGGGTCCCAGGGCCGATGCAAAGTCCCCGGCCCATGATGTGAAATACTCCGAGTTTATTATGAGTCCGGAGCTTTGTGCCACCTGTCATGACGAGCAGAGCCCTTACGGGGCCTGGGTCAAGACCACTTACAGGGAATGGAAGGCCAGTCCCCATGCCAACGGCGGCAAGAGGTGCCAGGATTGCCACATGTATCACGCACCCGGCAAGTCCGCCTTTGGGGGAAAAGACAGGGCGGATATGGCCCATCACAACTTTCATGGTTCACATGTCCCTGGCAAGCTTGCCGGTACGGTTGATCTGGCCCTTTATACCAAAAACGCGGAAATCACTCCTGGTTCTGAACTGGAACTGCGGGCGGAACTCTTTAATGGCAAAGCAGGGCATTATATACCGTCAGGCTCCACGGAAGAGCGTATGTTATGGGTGGAGGTCTGGGCCATTGACGCCATGGGCAAGCACTACCCGATACCGGTAAATCCCAAGGGCTTTAAAGGAGAGGAGTATACTGTTGCCGATTCCGGAGCAATGGCATATCAGGCCATGGGAGAGATCATGGAAATCAAGGACTTTAAAGGTTTAAAAAGGGACGGCAATGTCCAGGAAGGTGCCCGGATCTTCCGCAGGCCTTTCTTTGATCCCAAGGGACGTATGACTATCTGTCAGTGGTACACGGCGAACAATAGCATGGTTGATTACAGGATCGGTCCCATGGAGACCAAGGTCGAGAATTACACATGGCATGTCCCGACAGATATCGTTTCAGGGCAGGTGACCATTAAAGCCGGTCTCTTTTTTAGCCAAGTCCCAAGCTCTGTAGGTGAGTTTCTTAAATTGCCGGCGGATGAGTATGCCCCTATTCCGGTTAATACTGCAACGTTAATACTGGAGGCCAAATAATATTAATTAGAATTTAGTTGCAGATATCTCATCTGTGATGTTTGCATAGCCGCTGAAGGCCTGCTTATGTTGAGACAGTGCATAACAGTTCCCCAGCGGTTGTAGTTCTAATGTGCCTGTTGCAGGCGCAAAATCTGGTATGTGTAAGCTTGCAGGCCGGCAGTGTCGCCGGGGAGAGACCTTTTTGTTTTCCTCTAGGGAGATAAACTTATGCAGGTAAGTTGTATCATCCCCACCAGAAACCGAAGAGACATGGTCATTATGGCCATAGAGAGCGCACTGGCCCAGGATGAATGCCAGCCTGAAATCGTTGTCGTAAATGATGGATCTACTGATGGGACGGAAAGGTCTATCCTAAAACGTTTTCCGGAGGTGAAATTAATGTCCACCCCTGGATTGGGCCCCGTCCTTGCCAGAAATGAGGGTGCTATTGCCGCTAAAGGCGGTGTGCTCATGTTTTTAGATTCCGATGACAAATGGTTGCCCCTTCATGTAAAATCTTTGATGCAACTGGTACAAAAGGGTTTTCACGTGGCTTATGGTGTGACCATGACAAGAGATTTGCTGTTTCAGAAAGAGTTCTTCATCCCTGAGAGAGGTGAAGAGGCCAGCGGCTACTGTTTTGATAGTTTAACCAAATGGAGACCTCTGAAAAAGGTTTCTATTTCTGCCCATTATTAGCATATGCCCTTAATTTGAAGTGGCTCAAATAACAAAAATAGACGATATGAGCCTATTTTAGACAATTATCTTTAATTTTTTATATTTATTCTAATTTAGAAAACCACGCCCTTTGGGCGTGGTCAGAGTTCAACGGCTCTGCCAGTTGAACAAACAAGGCTCATAAATTACTTCAAGGTGATGTTGTCCCCACAACGTTACCAAAG
>DQXT01000014.1 GCA_011042225.1 Deltaproteobacteria bacterium
TCCATTCAGACATCCGCCTGCAGCCAAAAGTGCTATTTCGTAGGAATCGTATCCAAGTCGGTTATCCGGATGTCCAAAAAACTCGCGGCCGGAAACACAGGTCCCTTCAAAGCTGGATAGATATTCCTCGTCATGTACAGCCAGTACTCTATTCATCTCCGCCTTTTTCGGGCTTATTTTTTCTAAATATGGTGTCAGCGGACTGGACTCAAGACGTTTAAGTATGCTTTCCAGCCGGGCAGGGATCTCAGGATGAAGGGAATTTGCCGTATCGTGATCAAGATATCTTGGATCTGTTACCAAGGCAATAGGACGAAACTGTGACACCTTACCCATATTTTATTATCCTATCTACAGATATCTAAATCTGGTAAAGGCATAAATCCTAGGTTTTGCATAATAAAAGTACCCGAATCCAACCTAAAACCAAACCAGAATCTCAACGACATATTCCTTTACTGAACCTTGGAAGAGACAAGAGCCTTTAACTTGTGGCGAAAGTACTTTCGGCACCTTTAATTTGCTATATCGGTTTTCAGACAAAATTGATTTTAGAATCCTGCCAAACTAATGCCAATTGTTTAACAAGGCAAGTCTTATCATTAAGATGGCAAATATGGCAGAATATTATATGACAAACCTGATTTTATAAATTATCCATAATTATTACCGGGATTCTCAAAATGATACCAATCTTGACATTCATCGGCTGGCACAATTCTGGCAAGACTACTGTAGTCAGAGAAGTGATACGGAGACTGCGCGCCAGGGGTTATAAAATAGCCGTTATCAAATCAACTGAACATAAAGGATTGAATATTGATATTCCTGGTTCAGATTCTTATTTGTATAGAAAGGACGGCATAGAATCTTTAGCTTTAATATGCCCGGATGAGATAATCACGTTTCAACAAAATACCGGAGAGGATTTGAAGCACCTGGCCTTTCAGCTCTTTCCCTATGTTGATCTGGTAATTGGTGAAGGATTCAAACACGCATCAGGGATACCCAAGATCGAGGTCACCCGGGCCGACGAATGTAAAGAACCGCTTCGGGATTCGATTTCCGATGTATGGGCTGTGGTCTCAGATTATGAAGTGTCATTTGACAGGGTTTTTAGTATTAACCAGGTTGCAGAACTGACAGACTTTATAGAAGATAACTTTTTGAGCGATAATAAATAATTTTTTGGCAACTTACTATAGGGGTACAATTTTGGATCTTATCTATTGATTGCCAGGATTCTACCCTGGGCGCACAAAAACCCGGCCTAATTAAAAGACCAGGCAAGACCTTGAGGTGTAAAAGATGCAAGACAACGGAGGGTATCGTCAGCCGGACAGTGATACCCGGTCTTTGGCAGTTCGACCTTTTTCAAATTTGGGACAATTGATCTCGAAGGCGAAAAAGGAGGACCTTATAAAAGAGGAAACCTCTTCAGCGGATAACATTCATCCAGACCGCTCAGAGAAAGAAACCTCCCCGCCGGAGCTGATTCATGAACATCAGGAGAGAGAACTTTTTCTCCAGGCCACAAGAGACGTAAAACCGCTTCACTCGACCAAAATCAAAGAGGACTCAAGTCCATATCCAAACAAAAACGCCTTTATGAATGAAGATGAACAGGCCTTAATATTAAAAGAACTCAAGGCACTTGTTGATGGCAAAAGGCCTTTTCCTGTTCATCACACCCCTGAATATGTGGAGTGGACCTGGACCGGCAATAATCCGGAACTTACAAATAAACTGCACAAAGGTGCCTTTGCAGTCCAGGCCTATTGTGAATTACATGGCATGGACTCGGTTGAGGCCCTTGAATCATGCGAGGATTTTCTTTCTCAAGCACTATTAGAGAACAAAAGATGTATCGCCTTTGTCCACGGAAGGGGGCTATCGTCCCCTGCAGAGCCTGTTCTTAAGGGAGTCGTGTTGAAATGGCTGACCAACGGTCCTTACAGGCGCTTTGTTTTGTCCTTTTGTAGTGCGCCTATCTGGGATGGAGGCGCGGGCGTCACATATGTACTACTGAGGAGGCATCCTGCAAAACGCAGGCGGAAAAAGACAGGTGGAAAGCCCTGATGAATTCTCGCAAGCATACTCCGCGCGGGCTTTTTATAGTAGTGGAGGGTATTGATGGAACCGGCAAGACCACGCTGGCCCGAGATATATGCCGGCGCCTTGAGAGCAAAGGATTCCCTGCCGTCTTCACATTCGAGCCCACAGACGGCCCCTGGGGAATGATATTGCGCCGGAGTTTTTCCGCACCTGTAAGGCTTACACCGGAAGAAGAGCTGGATCTCTTCCTTAAAGACAGAAAAGAGCATGTGAAAAAGGTTGTCAGTCCATCTCTTGAACAGGGAAAAATCGTGGTCTGCGACCGCTACTACTTTTCTACAATGGCATATCAGGGAGCCAGGGGTCTTGATCCGGAAGAAATCAGAAAGACAAATGAGATATTCGCCCCGGCGCCCGACCTTATACTCCTGCTGGAACTTAATCCTGAAGCAGCGATTCAGCGAATAAGAGAGAGCCGTGGCGAGCTGCCTGACAATTTCGAACAGATCGAATATCTGGAAAGAGTAACCCTAATTTTCAAAGACCTCTCCGACCAATCTATAGCACGTATTGATGCCGAACTTCCACCGCAGGAATTACTGAACTCGGCGTGGCAGCGGGTATCAGACCTGTTGGGAAATAGGTGTTTTCCAGTCCTTTAGCCCTGTTGCTTATACCTTTCGGGCTGGGAATTGCTGCGGCCCACATTGGATATCCAGGTTTTTCCGGCTGGTTTTTATATACCATTGGAACATTTGGGTCCGGATTACTCCTGTTTGGTGCGTGCTCAAAAGGTGTATACAAGTTGATTTTATGGGTCCGGGGACTTTCACTCTGGGCTGGGGCTGCTCTGGTACTCTTTGCCATGGCCTTTTGCCATGTAAATTTGTCGTATAGATCCCTGGTAGAACGATCTCAAGTGCTTCTCAATCTTGCGGACACACCGGGAAAATACATAATCACAGGCCAAGTTATACGTGCTGCACTACCTGCAAATGACGGAGTAAGGCTCTTAGTTGCAGCCCATAAAAGTCACACCGCTTCAGGCGAGCTCTCTGTATCAGGCATCATGAGCCTAACGGTATTGGGGATACGAGTACAGGATGTCTATCCGGGAGACTGGATACGTTTTGCCGCAAGCCTTCGCCCCGTAAGAAACTTCAAGACGCCGGGGACCTTTGATCAGGAAAACTGGTGGGCCATAAGGGGGGTGATGGTAAAGGGTTTTGTAAATCATCCACTCCGGTTAGCCCAGATTGGGCACAGTAAAAGCTCGAGTGAAATGTCTTTGCTCCGGTACTGGCTGGAATCCGGACGAAGAGCAATCATGCTCAGCATAGACGGCTGTCTTGAAGGACCTGCCAGGGGCATTGCAATGGCCCTGCTACTTGGCGAGAAGGCATGGCTGTCAAATGATCTCAAAGAGGCGTTTGCCAGAGCGGGGATTGGCCACCTGCTGGCTGTATCGGGCATACACATGGCCCTGGCCGCCCTGTTGATCGGCGGCATTGCAAGGAACCTGCTCCTCAGATCGGAGTGGATTACGCTCAGGTTCCCTGTAAAGAAACTTGCTACATCCCTGGCATTGATAGGGGCAGTGACCTATGCGGGTCTGGCCGGCTTTTCGCCTTCCGCCGTGCGGGCAATGATAATGATTATTGCGTTCGGTACGGCCTTTCTCATTGACAGGCCGCAGACACCCCTTAATTCTCTCGCCATGGCAGCATGGGCTTTGCTCATTTTTAATCCCCTGTATCTTTTTGACATATCTTTCCAGTTGTCTTTTGCAGCAGTCTTTTTCTTAGTCATGTTTTCTTCATATCTGAGATCAGCACCAAAGGAAGAAAAACCGGATGGACGGAATATCTTTCGGACCTATATAGGAGGCTTTATTCTGGTAAGCCTGATTGCAACACTTGCAACGACACCCTTTGTGGCATGGCACTTTCAGCGGATATGCCTTGTAGGATTACTGGCCAATCTTCTAGTAGTACCGTTGACAAGTTTTGTCATTCTTCCTGGTTTATTATTCGGCACAATCCTGCTGCCTTTCTTCCCGGAATTGACATCGTGCTTATGGCAAGGAGCAGGCTGGCTCCTGGATTATCTGGTTGTTTTTATACACTTTGTTTCAAGGTGGAGCTGGTCTGCTTTATGGATCCCAAGGCCAAGTATTTTACAGGTATTTCTGTTCTATCTCTTTTTGGGATCTCTTGCCTTGACAAGGCGCTGGAAGACATCCAGGGCTTTGGCCGTAATATTCTCTGCTCTACTCTTGTCGGTTTCTGCGCACAGAGAGTGGACATTTTCCCATTATAAAGGCATCAAACTCCACGTGCTTGATGTCGGCCAGGGGACATCACAGGTAGTAGAGTTGCCGGAGGGCAAACTCATGGTAATGGATGGGGGAGGTCTGAGAAGCCCTTATTTTGATACAGGAGAAAGGATAGTCGCACCATTTATCAGACAACTCGGCTACAGAAAAATAGACGTTATTGTATTGTCGCATCCCGAACAGGATCACATGGGCGGCCTTGCCGCCCTTATAAGACAGTTTTCCGTGGGAGAGCTCTGGACCAATGAAGACATTTCGAAAAATCTTTCCTGGAAGCGACTCATGGAAGCCTGTTCTCAGCATGGGGTAAGGCACAGAGTCTGGCGAGAAGGCGGGACGGAGTATATAGGAGACATAAGGGTGCATGTTTGGCCGTCTACAGGGTGCGAGAATGCCCGTGGATATAATGGCAGATCGCTGGTACTGGAACTATTTTTTGGAAAGCGCTCGA
>DQXT01000021.1 GCA_011042225.1 Deltaproteobacteria bacterium
GAAGGCACCTGCATTGGGCTTTAATTCTCCGCCGATATATGCCTGAACCGCCTTCTGATCTATGCGGATATTGTCTCTCCATGTTCCGATAATAGATGTGCAGGCACGTGCAATTGCCGCCACGCAGTCATTTGGACAGCCTGATGTCTTGAATTTGAACTTGTATGGGAATGCAGGGCGATGGAGCTCGTCCTGGTAGGTCATGGTCAGGTCGTATGTGATGGCTTGGGTATCCAGGCACGAAAATTCGCAACGGGCCTTGCCCATGCAACATGAAGGAGTCCTGAGGTTCGATCCGGATCCGCCCAGATCCATATCAAACTGGTGACTCAGATCATAAAAAACGGGCTCCAGCTGATCGGTTGAAGTACCGATAAGGATCATGTCGCCTGTTGATCCGTGGAAGTTGCATACGCCGCTTCCGCGATGGTCCCACATATCACAAAGCTTGCGCAAAAACTTGGAATTATAAAATTTGCTGGCCGGCTGGTTGACACGAATGGTATGAAAATGGGCAATGGAAGGGAACTGCTTGGGGGCATCCGAGTAACGCCCGATAACACCGCCACCATATCCAAAGACACCTACGATACCACCGTGTTTCCAGTGTGTCTCCTTGTGTACATAAGAGAGTTCCAGTTGCCCTAGAAGATCGTAACAGCACTGAACACCAGTGCTAGCTCTCGTCTCCAGGTCGTCAACGAAACTCGGAAACGGCCCCTTTTTCAGCTCATTGAGCAGAGGAGTATCATGTTTTTTGAGATCTGCCATTTAATTCTCCCTCCTTAAATAGAATGTTGTTAACAGCAATTTCAGTTAAGGAATATAATAGCCTAACATATCCCTTTTCGGCACTAAAAACAGTACCAACACAAAAAAATGAATCATCATTCGGCAAAGTACAAAAAAAATCTACAACTGGAAATCTGTATAATATCTTTTTAGTTCATTTGTCAACCCAAAAATATCAGTTAAGATTCAGACATTTCTTTATTTATTTCCTTGGATTTTATCTTAAACAGGTAATTTTCTTCACTAATAAATTGATGATTTTGTAAAAATACAACAGAATAGAAATTTTATACAATAATTAGTATAATTTTATTATTTATATACAATATAATGTATATAGAATTTGATAAATAGGGATTTTATAGGATCGTTTTATAGTACCAGCGGAAAAATTTGATTAAGGAATAATTTTCCCTTATTAACCGAATAGCTATTCAGTATGTTACATTACCATTATTAATAGATAGTCTATTTTTACTGACTTGAATCTGTCCCGAGCTTTATCCGGGCCTCTTTGATGAGTCGAGGGACCAGGTCATTCTATGATCTTTTATCTTCATTAGAGAGTTTCATTACCTGATGGCGTACAAAGTCAAGCTGCAATGACTGCGGCTTCATACTTAGGTAATTGTTATAGGCTTCAAGGGCCTCTTGATTATATCCCAAGGCAGAGGACACCCTGGCAAAATCAAGTGCGGCAATGGCATCAAAACCCAGTTTACTTTCGCATAAAGACCTGAAAATCTGCCTTGCCTCAGCCAATTTTGCCTCATCTTCCTGCAAATAGCCTAAGCCCATAAGAGCCGAGTAATACAAAAAATTGTCCTTGGAAAATACTTGTTTAGCCCGGCTGAAACTCTTTTTTGCCGCCTCAACCTGTCCAGAGTCCCGCTGAGTCGCTCCAAGTATTAATAGCGCGTGCTTGCCGACAACTGTGTGGTCATGTTGACGCACTATCTCTTCCAGGGCCGATATCTTTTTTACAGGATCTTGTTGCTGTACTGCAATTCCCATGGCAGCAGCAGCCTGGTTTTCTTGCCTGGTTATATATGCTGAATACCCGAACCATAAAGATATTGCCAGAACAACTACTATTATCCCTGCCAATATTTCTCTTAAGAATTTTTGTAACGTATTTCCGATTTGAGGTGGTAGTGCGGATAAAATTTCTTCTAAAATATTTTTTCTTTGATGTTCAGGAGAAATGGGGGTTTGAGTGTTTGTAGACATGTATTTTTATCTCTTTCTTAATCTTGATTTTACTATTTTTTGCCGAAAAAATCGTTCCACCTGAAGATAAAGGGCCGGACATTATCCTTTAACTCGGAACTATCAACAACTGTACCAATGAAAAGTGTGTGATCTCCTGCCTCATAGGCATGAACCACCTCACATTCTATATAGGCATAAGCCGAGCCCAGTACAGGGGAACCCTTGATAGCGTTTGTATAGTCTATTCCCTGGAACTTGTCGATTTTGCGTCCACTCTTAAAACCGAAATGTTTTGCCAAATCCATTGATTCTGCTGGCAGCGCATTAATGCAAAAGTAGCGGGATTCCTCAATCAGAGTATGAGTATAACGTTGGGGAGCAATAGATACAGCAATCATCGCCGGCTTAAAAGATACCTGTGTGACCCATGCTGCCGTCATTCCGTTTATTTTGTCTCCAGACCTGACTGTCACAACTGAAATACCCGTAGGAACGGTCTTTGTAATGAGTTCCTGCATTAAAATCCTCCTTTTGACCCTGTCTCAAAGATGTAAATGCTTGTATAATGAAAATAATGTTTTATACGCAAATTTGTCGGTTAATCAATAAAATCAATGTCAGAGACCATTTTAAGCTCGCCCGCAGGCCGGATTTATTATAGTAACTGATTTCGTTAAAATGCTCCAGATGCAAGGCGATAGATTTTCAATGAATAAAATTTGGTTGCATTGACCGGGAAGTCAAAAAGTGTCGTAATATAATGGTATATAAAGGCGCTTACAATAAATCTTTTTTAGCCGAATTATAATTTACAAGAAATAAATAACAGACATGTGAGGACGAATTTCTCCTTGACACATTCTCCAAAATGGTTAATAGGTGTCGCGCTACATGGCGGTGTAGCTCAGCAGGTTAGAGCATGCGGCTCATATCCGCAGAGTCCGGGGTTCAAGTCCCTGCACCGCCACCATTTTCTATCAGTCATATCTCGATTTCCTGTAATATTATCCAAATCCGGCCGGAGTTACTATAAGATATGAAATTTTTTGTGACCGTTCTAGGTTTATTAATGGTTCTTGAAGGGCTTCCCTATTTTGCCTTCCCTGAGAAAATGCAGGCATTCATGAGGCAAATTGAAAAGATGAATCCGGATCACTTGAGACTGGCTGGTCTCGTTTCCACGTTGATAGGTCTATTGATATGCTATGTTGTTCAAAAGACCTGCATTTTTTCATGACATTAAACTTTAATTTATTTGAATATGATTATCATTTGCCGGCTCATCTGATTGCCCAGTATCCATCGGGTGACCGTTCGTCTTCCCGCCTTATGGTGTTGGACAGGAAGACCAGCAGAATAAGTCATCGATTCTTTCGCGATTTATTAAACTATATTGAGCCGGGGGACTGTCTTGTCCTGAATGACACCAGAGTATTTCCAGCTCGTCTTAATTGCGTAAAAGCGACCAAGGGCAAAGTAGAATTTTTTCTGCTTCACTTTCCCAGAGAAAACGGAAATGGCGCGGCATTTGCCAAAGCCCTCTATCATAGCTCAAAACCGGTAAGACAGGGTCAAAAGGTTCGTTGTAAAACCCCCCTGGAGATAGAGGTCCTTGAAGTCGGAACAGGGGGTCAGGTGGACATAAAGCTTTTATACCAGGGTGAACTGTTGTCAGTCTTAGAATCCTGCGGAGATGTCCCGCTGCCTCCGTATATTAGACGTTCTCCGGTTGCTTCCGACATAGAACAGTACCAGACAATTTATGCCAGAGAGATAGGTTCAGTGGCTGCTCCTACAGCAGGACTCCATTTTGTTGAAGACCAACTGCTCCTTGCAGGGGAAAAGGGTATTAATATTGTCTGGGTAACGCTGCACATTGGTTATGGCACCTTTGCTCCGATAAGGACGCCTGACATACGTAATCACAGGATTCACCACGAATGGATCTCAGTAACTGAGAGTACTGTGAAAAAGATAGCTTCCACGCGCAATAGAGGCGGTAGAATTGTAGCAGTAGGGACTACAACAGCCAGGGCACTGGAATCAATCGTGAATGATAGAGGTGAAATAAGGCCGTTTCAAGGGTTATGTGACCTGTATATTATTCCGGGTCATCGTTTCCGTGTCATTGATTGCTTGATTACCAATTTCCACCTGCCTAAATCCTCCTTGTTGATATTGGTTTCCGCCTTTGCAGGCAGGGATAAGATACTTTCTGCCTATAAAGAGGCAATAGATGAAGGCTATAGATTTTTCAGCTATGGAGACGCTATGCTGATTGTGTAGATTTCTTCTAAAACCTATAGGGAACCTTGAATAATTGCTAATCAGGCAAAAAGTTGCCAATAACTATTATTAGCTGAGAGAATTCGATATTTTTGTATAGCCGATCTAATTAGGCATTTGATTTTTTCCGATGTCTTTTACCTCATACTGAAGTTTCCCGCTTTTTTGGGTGAGGTAAATCCGAAATCAATTTATGATGCGCAAATGT
Organism: Deltaproteobacteria bacterium; assembly: GCA_011042225.1. GTDB lineage: Bacteria > Desulfobacterota > Dissulfuribacteria > Dissulfuribacterales > UBA3076 > UBA3076. Next base: position 4,499 of record DQXT01000021.1, read on the forward strand.
TCAACAAAAAACCAATGATTTCAATAGGATAGGCAAAAATCCGTTTTTGTTTAACTTGTTGATATCATTAGATATTTCTTGGTGAAAAATACATCTTTTTTAATAAAAACAGTAAGTTAAATAGTGAAAGCGAGGCCAAGTTGTGGTTCATATATACCTTGCCCGCAATCATTCTTCCTTGTGTCTCATCCGGGACGTCCAATCTTCTGGGCATGTCTGCCCTTGAAGCACTGCTGCTATCACCTCAAAAAGGACATCAAGGAAAACTGTCCCAAGTACAATGGCAAAGATGTTGAATTCCGGA
>DQXT01000007.1 GCA_011042225.1 Deltaproteobacteria bacterium
TCTACCCCCAGAAGGTGTTTAAGTTTTATATTATTAAGCTCATGGTCGCCCCTTATGAGAACAGCAACAGGTCTATCATCAGCAACCATTATTAAGGTTTTGACCAGATGATCAGCAGATATCTCCAGGAACTCCGTTACCTCTTTTACCGAGCATTTGCCAGGGGTAATAACTTTGGTAGACTGGTGATTCACTGATTCGGTAATTTGGGGATTTGATGACCGGATGACCGGAGCCAGTTCAACATTAGCTGCATAACTACAAGATGTGCAACAGACTATCCGGTCTTCCCCTGTATCTGACATAACCATGAATTCATGAGAAGCATGGCCTCCAATGCTGCCGGTATCCGCCTCAACAGGCCTGAAATCAAGACCACATCGCTCAAATATCCTGCAATACGCCTTGTACATGACCTGATAGGTCTTTTCAAGGGCCTCATCGTCCACATCAAAGCTGTATGCGTCTTTCATTATAAACTCTCTACCACGCATTAGGCCGAAGCGGGGCCTGATCTCATCTCTGAACTTTGTCTGGATCTGATACAGATTCAGTGGAAGGTCCCTATAGGATCTGACCTCCTTTCGCACAATGTCCGTAATTATCTCCTCGTGAGTAGGACCGAGGCAGCCGGCCCTGCCGTGTCTGTCCTCAAAACGCAGGAGTTCCTTTCCATAATGTTCCCATCTCCCGCTTTCACGCCAGAGTTCTGAAGGCTGTACTATAGGCATGAGTATTTCTTGGGCACCAGTACGGTCCATCTCTTCTCTGATTATCTTTTCCACCTTACGAAGGGATCTCAGGCCCAAAGGCAGATACGAATAGAGGCCAGAGCCCAGCTTTCTTATCATGCCGGCCCTTAACAACAATTTGTGTGATATGACCTCTGCCTCTGCAGGGACCTCTTTTAGGGTAGGCAAAAAAAATTTCGAATATTTCATTATCCTCTGCCTTTCTTTTCTTTGTTCTTACAACTGTTCATAATAGTTGGAAGCCGGCATGGGCAAAAAATAGGGGCTTTCCACCGGTTGGTTGAATACTGGAATATCGGACTTAGAGGGTGTCTTGTTTAACATTACTGACCGACTCCGCGGCAGTGCCTATAAAACTATACCTATGATGTCAATAGGTTGTGAAAATATCTAGGGTTGAATTATTGTTTTTATTCGTCTTTAAGCCTTTCGATTTCCGCCAACTGCTCTACTTCTGCCCAAAACGTCTCCAGTAGTTCTTGCTCGGGCACCTTTTTTAAAAGCCGATCTCCCCTGAAGATAAGTCCGACACCTTTTCCTCCGGCAAGACCGATATCCGCTTCCCTGGCCTCTCCAGGGCCGTTTACAATGCACCCCATTACAGCCAGCTTTAATGGATACGGAATCCTTTGGGCCCTGCGCTCTATTTCAGAAGCCAGAGAAAAGAGGTCTATCTCACACCGACCACAGGTGGGGCATGAAATTATCTCCGGACCGCGATGCCTCAAGTTCAGCGCTCGAAGTATCTCGTATGCTACACGGACTTCTTCTACCGGGTCTCTGGTCAGCGAAACCCTCATAGTGTCACCTATACCATCCATTAAGAGGACTGCAAGGGCAATACTGCTCTTGACGGTTCCGGGGATAAGTCCTCCCGCTTCAGTTACACCAAGGTGCAGAGGGAAGTCCGTCTCCCCGGAAAGCCGACGGTAGGCATCTACAGTATTGAGGACATTCGAAGATTTTATGGAGATTTTGATTGATTCGCACCCCATATCAACTACGAGGCCGATATTTCTGAGGGCGCTTTCCACCAGGGCTTCAGGTACAGGACCACCGAATTTTTTTCTGATATCCCTTTCGAGAGAACCTGCATTGACCCCTACCCTCATGGATATTCCGTATTCCTTGACCTTTTCTACCACTCGTGCCAGCTTTTTGCGCCCTCCGATGTTTCCGGGATTTATCCTTATGCAGTCGGCGCCGGCTTCGATTGAGGCTACAGCCAGACGCCAGTCAAAATGTATATCTGCAATAACAGGTATGGAAATTGATTTTTTGACCTCTGAAATCGCTTGAGCGGAGGCAGTATCAGGTACTGCCACCCTTATAATTTCACATCCGACCTCCTGCAAACGGTGGATTTGTGCAACAGTGCCGGGGATATCCCGTGTATCTTTATTGGTCATAGACTGAACAGCAATGGGGTGATCGCCTCCAATCGGTATATCCCCGACATGAATTACACGGGTCTTTCTACGCGCTCGAATTATGTTAGAAGTGTTTTGTTCCATACTGATATGATAAAACAGTGTTGGGGATTGGGCAATGTGGAGGCAGAAAGGTTGTCATCCAATCCCTTCTTAAAAGACCCGTACGTTTTTCACAGCTTAATTCCTGGCCATCCCTGTAATATACGTCTAAAACTGGAATTCCTATAATATAGATTTAGGGATTGCGGAACTAAGGAATATAGAAAATAAAAAAATAACTCCAATTCTTTAATTGACATTTTCTGAATAAATGAACTATATAGTTAAAAATTAAGGGATTAGAAAATATAAATAATAATTAACCTCAATTTCTGGATATGTGCCTTTCTATGGAGATTTTGCAAATTTACCCAATAAAATAGTATCACTTTGATCAAATTCTCTTGTTGCTCAGGGAAATGGGACAAAATAAAAAACGCATACTTATTATTGAAGATGATGAACAAGTTCGTCGTATGCTTGAGGATTACCTGGCTTATTTGGGTTATGAGGTCGTTACAGCAAGTGATGGGCTAGAGGGCCTAAAGGAAATCAAGGCCAGAGACCATAACCTCGTAGTGACCGACATAACCATGCCGTACGTCAGCGGCATTGGCATAATAACTGTTCTTAAACAAAATTACCCGGATATACCAGTAATTGCCATTACCGGTTACGGATATCACGCTGAAGAACTGGCTAATGAGAAAAAGGCCGACCGTATTCTTCCCAAGCCCTTTGAAATAAAAGACTTGAAGAAGAGTATAGAGGATTTACTCGTCTGAACAGGAACCAGAGGACACTTTTGTACGCTTACCTGTTAAAATAGAATTGAAGAATTTAGTGATTAAAATCAAAAAGGCAGTTTTAATTATTCAAGTTCGGACACTTTGCGAATCACAAGGGGTTCACCGACACCAGCCCTAAGCACCTCTGCTGCATTTCCCTGATTTACAGCTATTTCCAAATAACCAGAACTTCCAATAAGGGCGATAGGCTCACCCTTGGCTACGTCTGAGTAGGTGCTTAGTAATGACAATTCTATTCCCTTGATATTGACCCTGAACTGTCTCCTGATAGGTTCCCTGTGCCGGATGAGGTCAGCGGATACGTTGAGGACCAAGTTTCCGAAACCGTCTATATATATCACTTCACCTTCGATATACCGTTCTTTGACAATAGGTTCAGGCCATGTAAGCTGGACAGGATCCGGGCAGGAAGGGCCGAAGGACTGTGGTTCTATGCCGAGTGTAAGATGAGCAGCAACCGGGGCAAAGATATCCCTTCCGTGGAATGTATTGCTGACAGGACGCCTGAAGTACTGGCTATTCTCTATACTGAAGCAGGTTGCTTTTTTGGAGTATCGGAAGACCATGCTCAAAAGACCGTTGTCCGGTGCCAGAAACGTATAATGCTCCGTAACGGCCAATAGACCGATCCTTTGAGATCCAACACCCGGATCGACTACGTTGAGAAAAGACGTCCCCATAGGGAATTCCCTGAAGGCCGATCCCAGGACAAAGGACGCTTCCATTACATTCTGCGGGGCGATTTGATGACTTATGTCCACGATCCGCAAGGCTGGATTAATGCCAAGCATGACTGCCTTGACTATTCCCACATAAGGGTCCTTTAATCCGAAATCACTGAGAAAGGCCAGGATCATCGCTATTTCGCCAAACAGGGCTTAGTTAGATGAGCTTAATAAATACAGTTCTGATATCCAAAATCTTAGTATAAAAGAAATAGTCTGCAAAACAAATCTAAATGTCAGCGCGGACCGCTCTCAATCGTCCTATTGCGGTTTGTCAGCCAATCCGCGACCGTTGCATGGGTGGAATCATAGCCTGGTATGTAGGGCTTGAGATCCAAAATGGGCGTATTGGCAAATGCATCAATTGTATCAATCTCAATTACATTGTTTCTGACCGAGTGAATGCGGCAGAGGGTCAGGGCAATAGGATTCGGTCTGACCGGTGAGCGGCACGCAAATACACCGGTCAGAGGGTTTTTTTTGTTACCCCGGGGATGCACTTGTAAAATAGAGCGTTTTTCTGGTGTGTCAGTATGGTTGAACCACCACAGGACCCACACATGAGAGAAACCGTCCAGTCCAAGACAGGCTGGAGCAAGATTTTTGTTCAGTTCAAGCGTGGTCCGGCCTTTTTCTTTTTGTACAAAGCCAATGGGCTTGAGTACGAACTGTTTTTCAGTTATCTGTTCTGAGTCCTGGGCATTTGCCGAGCCGGACAGAATCATTAATGTAGCTGCGAAACCAATATTTATAAGCACCATTAGCGATCTCACAGGCGACTCCTTATCTTTTTATTATGGACCGAATATATCAATCAGATCATTCATTATTCAGCGTGCATTGGATAAACATTATAAAAAATAGCCTCTTCGCTATTTAGTATGGGTAGCA
>DQXT01000046.1 GCA_011042225.1 Deltaproteobacteria bacterium
AAAGAGCTGCTTGCCACCCTCAATGCTGACTTGAAGCGCTTTCTGTCGGCAGATCAGCTCGCCTGGCTTGAACACACGCGGTATCAGGCGTTGATCAAGACGGTGCACGACACCTTGATTACGCTAAAAAAGCCATGATAAGGAAAGATACCCTTCATTTTCTAAGCACCCTACCCCGTCTGTTCAAGACTACAGACCTGCAAAAACTACATGGCTCGCCATCCATCTTTCTGAACAGAGCCATTAAAAAGGGCATGGTGAAGCGTATTGTACGGGGAGCATATCTCAACTTACTCAAATGCGAAATGTCAGGCAGGTGGCCGGACATCGCCGAAATCGCCTGCCATATCCGCAGCCCATCCTATGTCTCTGCTGAATGGGCTATGAATTATCGCGGCCTGTTGCTGCAAGTTCCTTATGCTTGCACTGCCATCACTCTCGTACCTGGAAGACGGAAAATTATCCCATATGGCCGGCTTTACATCGAATATTCCCTTATCAAAAAGGATCTGTTCTATGGTTTTCGGTATGAGCAGGAATTAAACGCCAGCATTGCAATCCCTGAAAAGGCCTTGCTGGATACCATCTATCTGAGACGGCAGGTCCCTTGCGAAGACGAACTTGAACTAGATGTTCTTAACCAGGAAATCTTCCGGGAAATGAGTTTGAAGTACCCAAAATCCGTCCAAAGTAAGGTTGCGTGCCTAATCCAGCGGAATCCGGCCACTGATTGAGTAGAGAAAAATTTGGCTTGACCTCACTGACGGAGAAAGAAAGAGCTGTAAGACTTTGTGAATTCTGATGACCGGAAGCCTTCAGCGCCGCCCCTCTTGTTTCAGAAGGTCATGTGTGCCGATCCGTCTCAGTATCAGGAATTCTTTTTCAATTTTAAAAGTCAGTCGATATCCTTGGGTGACTCTAATTTCGAATATATCAGTGCCTCTCAACTTCTTTATCCTCAGAGAGGGGTGTTTGGGATTTTCCACCAGGCTGAGAAGCTGCTTGTCGGCCCTTATCTGAATCTGGGCGGGTAGGTTTTTATAATCCTTAAAGAAGGATGCAGAACGCCTAATCTTCACTGTGAAGGTCTTTCAGAAGGTCCTTAACATTCTCGAAATCCTTGTATTCGCATCTACGCAGGTCTTCCTCTACTTCCATTTCCTTGGCCTGCCACTCAGGGGTCCAGAACCAAGCCTGCTCTCTTGGTACTTTTATGGTTCTTATGGGAACCAGTCTTACACTGTCGCCTTTGATCTGGAACTCTATTTCATCTCCCGGCTTTAGATTCAGTGCAGTCATAATCTTCTTGGGGAGGGAAATCTGCCGTTTTGCACTGATTTTCATAACATCTTACTCCTTTACTTCATTACTATTTAGCTATACTAAATAAAAGACTTTTTACCAACAGTCAAGTATCTCCTTTCAGTATTAAATGTATAGACATATTCACCACACAAAGAAACAATAATGGAACAGGAATAAAGGGTCGGGACAGTACTTTGGTTTACCGCAGAGAAATATCTTTTGATACGGATTATACCGTCCAGAGGCATGACAAACCTGTGGCTTGTAATAAAAAAAGACTCTTTGGCGGCTGTTTGTGAGACTGTTCGCGGTGCTTAGGTAATGCGCCGGAAAGCTATATTTCCTGGTCTACCGGCTCATGCTGGCTTAGAATATAAAGGCCGTGTACGGGAAAGGGGAGGTTATAGTTGGGGATCTCTTCAAAGCGGATGCAGCCGATGTCATCATCTTCCGGGATTTCACCCAGGGGTATGAGCCCCATGGGAATGGGAAAGTCCATGGGCCGCGAATTGATTGCGGAAAGCCTGGAGACATAACGTTTCTTCATATAGTCCAATACGATGTCCCTTTCTTCAAGGCTGAATGATTCCATGAGCACTTTTCGGCTGCCTGTGGGATCGGGCGGTGCATTACTGTCTATCGGATCTCCCAGGAGTTTCGACCAATCGTAGGAAAGGGCCTCTTTCTCATCCCATTCCGGCAGAAAAAGGTGTACTTCCACGTCTTTATATCCCTTGAGTTTTTTAATGATTAAAGAGATGGCATATCCCTTTTTTGCCGGCAGTTTATGCCGGGCATCGATTATATTGAGTTTCATTTTTCTCCCCCTTGATTTTTCGTGCTATTGCTTTTTTGCCCTTCCTCCTGTCTTTGCATGAAGCTTTTGGCCTCTTCAGCAAGTTTTATGAGCCGGTCATTGACTTTTGCAAATACAGAATCTTCCGGATAGCTTCCATCGGGGCCGCATACCCCTGAGGGTCGACCGGTCAATATCTCCATACCCTCTTCCACTCTGGATATGGCCCATATCCTGAACTTGCCCTGCTTCACAGCTTCTATCACCTTCGGTTTGAGCATCAGGTCTCTGACATTGGCCTCCGGGATTATTACTCCCTGTTCTCCGGTCAATTTTCTCGCCTCGCAGATGTCAAAGAAACCCTCGATTTTCCTAGTGACGCCCCCTACAGGCAGTATTTCCCCCTTCTGGCTGACGGCACCGGTTACAGCAACCCCCTGATCGAGCGGTACATCAGAGAGCGCTGACAACAGGGCGAACAGCTCTGCACCGGAGGCGGAATCTCCATCGACCATGCCGTAGCTCTGCTCAAAGCATATGGAGGCGCTGAGGCTTAACGGACGGTCCGCAGCAAACAGCGCCTTTAGATATCCGGCCAGTATCATCACGCCTTTGGTGTGAATGCTGCCGCTGAGATCGGCCTCTCTTTCCAGATTTACCACGCCCTCTTTGCCGAGAGCTATATTTACGGTAATTCTTGAGGGTCTGCCGAATACATAGTCACCAAGGTCATAGATGGAAAGCCCGTTTACCTGGCCCACGACCCTGCCGGTAGTAGACACCTTAAGGATATCCTTTTTGAGCATTTCATGCAGGTGATCTTCATAAAGGCTGCACCTATAGGCCTTTTCATCAATTGTTTTTTGGATATGACTGGCCTCGATAAGTTCACTGTTGTCGGATCTTGCCCAGAAATCCGCCTCTCTCAGCAGGTCCGCAATATCCGATATTTTCAGACTGAGCTTTTCCTGCGATCCTGCCAGTTCAGAGCTGAATTCTATCAGACTTGCAACTCCGCTCATGTGCATATCCCTCAGATTTTCCCGTTCTATAAGGGCCTTGGTTGAGTGCATGAATTGCTTTAGTCTCTCTTCGTTTCTATCGACATCGACGTCAAGGTGGGCCTTGACCTTGAAAAGCTCTTTGAAGTCTTCGTCGTAGTTATAAAGAATTTGATAAATGAACGGATTCCCCATAAGTACTATCTTTATACGCAAAGGGATCGGTTCAGGTTTTATCGTCTTGGTTGTAAATAATCCGAATTGTTCTCCCGGGTCTTCTATCTCAATTTTTCTATTTCTTAACGCCCTTTTCAGGGCTTCATATGAAAAGGGCCATTTTAGAAGATCAAGGGCCTTTATAAGCAGATAACCGCCGTTTGCGCGGTGAATTGCGCCTGACTTGATCATGGTAAAATCCGTAAGAAGGGCACCGAACTGGGCCTTACGCTCAACAACACCGAACAGGTTTGTATAGCTGGGATTGCTTTCTATAACAACAGGGGCACCCTTGGTCTCGGAATTATCAACCAGTATGTTAACTTCATACCGGGTAAAGGACGGCTCAGCTCCAGGGAAAGTAAAAGGCAGGGCCGGAGCAGCCTCATTTTTAGGGCGGAAGTCATCCATGTGCCGGACTATGTCTTCTCTTATATCAGTAAAGTAGCCCCGGAGTATCTTGATGGATTCATATTTTTTTTTAAGTGGTTCCAGCAAGGCATCAACTGTCTGCCCGACAAGCTCCCGGTCCAGATCTTTCAGCCTCCGGCGCACCGACTGTTCCGAATTTTGAATGCGCCTCATGGCATCCCCCATATCCCTGTGGAGTTCTTCGCTCTTGATTTTCAGGTCTTTACGTTCCTCTTCGGATAACTTTGACAGATCCTCAGGTGTAAGGGCGGTACCGTCTTCCTTTGCCGGAACTACCATCATAACCGACTGATCTGACTGCAGTATAAAGCCGTTTTCCCGCACCTTTTTTTCCAATTCCCGGAATACATCTTTCCGGTCTTTATTGAATGTCTGTATTACCCCTTCCTTTTGGGAGATATACGGTTCGGATTCAAAGACCTTAGGTATTTGCATCTTCAGTTCATCCAGCAATTCCGCCATATCCTTTTTGAATTCCCGTCCTTTGCCTTTCTGAAGCTCTACTCCGGAAGGCATGTCCGGATTACGGAAGTTGTGTACATAACAGCAGTCATAAGGAGGCAGAAGGTGTGTATCTTCGGCTACTTCCTCTACATAAGACCGGGCCAGTTCAGAAAGCCCTGTTTCATTGATTCCGGCAACATATATATTGAAACCAGGATTTTCCATTCTCAGGCCGAAAGTAAGGGCCTGGACAGCTCTCTCCTGTGCCACTAAAGGCCTTTCCTCGGTCTCTAACTGGCTGAGTTTTTGAAATCCCAGATTTTGAGGATCTATGTTAAGACGGAGTTTCTCCGGATTCAGCGGTACGATGGTAGTCATT
>DQXT01000088.1 GCA_011042225.1 Deltaproteobacteria bacterium
AACGTAATGCGCCGAGATGGATTAGGGCGCTTCAAAAATTTGGTTTTTTGCCGAAAGTTCAACAGGGTTGCTCTGCCTGCTGATACACGGCTAAAGCAAACAAAACTTGAGCTAATTGCGCCGTCAATGTCCGGAAAGGAGTAGTTCGTCTACAACGGCCGAGTGTTTTCACGGTAAATAAGAAAGGCCTTCTACGGTAAGGCACTTACCTTCTCATATCTATAATTACTCTATTGCATCATCCATCTTCGGCCAAGGCCGATCAGGCCGATCAAGCCTGAACCAAGAAGGATTAAGCTGCCAGGTATGGGAACGGCTGAATATATATACTCCTTAGCACCTTCTGTACAGCCTTCCGGAAAAATCTCCACGATATTGAAATCATAAAGATATAATTCTCCATCAGGATGCATACCTGCCAAAATGAAGTTTTCCAGGCTAAAGGGGGTGTCTGCTTCAAGAGACAAAATTGTTCCAGGGCTTAGAGGACTATTGTCCCCTGTTGATAAGACAGGGGGCATATCAATTCCGATAAATGCGCCGACAGGATTAGTGGATAGCGGGCCGATATACCATGGAACTATAGAATCACCGGGGACTGCTCCGTCTCTGTTTTCTCCACACACGCCTATGGTATCACCCTGGTAATAAACTGTAAGGTCTAATGGATACGATGCGTCCGGCACCTCAAAATAAAAACCCACTACAGATGTCAAATCAAATGTATCATCTATTCCAATGAAAGCCGTATAGGCATTTGCTGTTGTGGTATTGAAAATAAGTAGCAGACAAATTGTCAAAAAAATCTTTTTCACATTTAAAATCCTCCCTTTATGCTACCTCTTCAACCTACTGCTTATGATCAATAACGTGTAAATTTGTAATTTGCAACTCTGGTATGATAAAAATGGTTACTGAAACGGGATATTTCGTCCCAGATATATAATTACGTTTTTAAAAGATCCGTCATTTAAGGCCTGCTAACTCTGCTGTGAATGTTAACATTTCATTCTCCCCAGGCCTATCAAACCAAGCAGACCGGAGCCCAGAAGCAAAACGCTTCCAGGAATCGGCACGGCCTCAAGATGCAGGCATGCCTCATCAAAGTAATAGTGACAATTGGTCTGGGCATATAGAATCGATTGGTCCTTGAAAAGGGCATTAAAGTCGGCATCATTCAGGCATGAAAGGAGATCAAAGGTTGCAGTCCCTGATGCCCCGGATGTAGTAATTGGTATGGTCCCCAAAATGATATCATAATTTCCCGGATTGTTAGGGTCCGCTGCATAAACATAAATGTCCAGTCCACATTGATTTTCATATGTTAGCTCAAATGTGGCCACAGTGTAAAGGCCTTTCTCAAAATCCCATCCGGGTAAATCCAACTCGAATGCGTAAGGATGGTTTGAGTCCACAAACACATCCGAGGCAGGATTATGGCAGGTCTCATAAATAAGAGCCGCCCACGCCGAACCAGACGACAAAAAAACCATAATGGCCGATATAGATATAATCATGTTCCTTTTTATTTTAATAATGTTCATCATGTTCACTTTACCTCCTCACTGGTAAAAACTGTATTTATTGTACCTTGTAGATTTCAAACTTTTAACTATAATATCTTATCTTCAATAAAATTATCAGTGTCATTTATGTCTTTTATCTGAATATCTAGCAAAAAAGGTACCAATTTTTCTTTTTATATTTTGCCATTTTTTCATTGATCTTAGGCACTATTTTTTCAAAAAAATACATAAGTGTACTTTTTTTCTGTTTATTAGAAAGAATATAATTTCCACATTTCATCCGCAATAAAATCTCTATTTGTGTAGAAATATTCTTTTCCCTTTTCCTTAAATCCCTTGCTATCATCCCAATAGCTGGACACCTATATTTAAATATCATGAAAAGCCCGCGGACCTTACTAAAGAGAAAAAACTTGAGAAAGAAAATCTTTTTGATAGACTACAGACCACTGATAAAAATGGGGATTAAAGGCCATCCAGCAAGGAAAGGAGTTAGGATAAAAGGTGCCTGGGAATACCTTTGGACAGTACTTCCGCATAACCACCTGGGGAGAGTCACATGGTCCCGCTCTGGGTGTAGTTATAGACGGATGCCCGCCACGCCTTGTCCTGGATAACTCAATCATTCAAAAGACTCTTGACAAGAGGCGGCCCGGGAAGGGCGGACCTGCTGAAAGCATGCGAAAAGAACCTGACATAGTAGAAATACTCTCAGGTATCTTTGAAGGACAGACTACAGGTACACCAATATTACTGATGATCAGAAACCAGGACGCCAAGAGCCAGGCGTATGATCATCTCAGGAACTTGTTCAGGCCCGGTCACGGCGACTATACATACTGGAAAAAATACGGAATTCGCGATCACAGGGGCGGAGGCAGGGCCTCAGGAAGGGAAACCGCTGCAAGAGTGGCTGCTGCCGCAGTAGCCCAGGTATTCTTAGACACATTAGGCATCAAGGTTATCGCTTACACACTTGCCCTGGGCAAAGTAAGGGCACAAAAACGTGATCTTGACGCGGTATATAAAAACAGGCTCTTCTGCCCCGACCTTGAAGCAGCAAAAGGGATGGAAGAAAGAATAGCCGAGGTAAGAGCCAAGGGCGACTCGCTTGGAGGAATTGTAGAGGTATTGGCAACGGGTGTGCCTCCCGGTCTCGGAGAACCGGTCTTTGACAAACTTGATGCCGAGCTGGCTAAGGGACTGATGTCCATCGGTGCAATAAAGGGGGTAGAGATTGGAGCCGGCTTCAAATCTGCAGAACTTCTGGGATCGGAAAACAATGACCCTATCGTTCCCGGGGGATTTTTGAGCAATAACTCAGGAGGCATACTGGCCGGCATCTCAAATGGTGATGATTTAATTGTAAGGGCGGCGGTAAAGCCGATTCCATCTATATCTAAAAAACAAGATACTATAACCATATCGGAGAAACCCTCTAAACTCATAGTAGGAGGCAGGCATGATGCCTCAGCCATTCCACGGATCGTACCTGTGTGCAAGGCCATGGTCCGTCTGGTTCTGGCTGACCACATACTTAGAGCAAGGGCACTTACATCTGATCATTGGTCCTGAGTCTTTTTAAAAATTATGAAATCTCAGATATCTACAGATCTCAATCCTGATATCAGCCGCCCAAAAGTCGGAATCGTAGGCGGCCTGGGACGCATGGGGAGATGGTTTGCCAAATTTTTCCAGGGTGCCGGACTTCCGGTACTCATCTCTGATCTTCAAACAGAACTCCGCCCTGAGGATCTGGCCCGGCAGTGCCAAATTATCATAATGTCCCTCCCCATGGAGGTATTTCCGAAAGAGGTGGCCAAACTGGGGCCAATGATTCCGGAAAATTCCTTTATGACGGACATCTGTTCACTGAAGCAGTCACAGGTGTCATGTATGTTGGAATATGCCCGCTGTGAGGTAGTAGGAACCCATCCGCTTTTCGGACCGGCTGAAGACTCCCTGAAAGGCAAGAGGGTGGCACTATGTCCGGGGCGTGGCAAAAGATGGTTTACTTGGTGGGAAGAACTGCTCCGAAAACATGGAGCTGTTACATCTGTCGTTTCCCCTGAAGAACACGACCGCACCATGGCCTGGACCCAGGCTCTAAATCATTTTATACTTCTTTGTTTGGGAAAGGCCATGGATGACCACGGCATTGACCCTAAGCAGATAATGGCTCTTGCAACCCCAAGCTTTGAACAACAGATGGAAATAGTAGCCAGGCTCTATCATCAGGACCCTGAACTCTATGCAACCATTCAGATGTCTAACCCATATACCCAGAGTGTCCTTGAGACGTTCAGCCAACATGGAGAAAATCTGAGAAAAATAGTCAAAGAACGTGACCGTGCAGCATTCATAAAACTCTTTGAGGAGGTTCAAAACCTGGGACACGCAGTCCTATTATTAAAAAATTTTATGTAGACACCCGGTACATCCACCTCCCATGATGATTCCCCCATATCTGAAAATAGTGCCAAAAGGCATAGTTCTAAGTCTCTATGTGCAACCAAGATCCTCCTGCACGGCTTTTGTCGGCCTTCACGGTTCGTCGCTTAAGCTGAAGGTAACGCCTCCCCCTGTAGATGGTGCGGCCAACAAAGCCTGCCAACAATTTCTATCAAAACTATTCAAGGTCTCTAAATCCTCGGTTATCTTGAAATCAGGTGCCAATTCCAAAGAAAAGGCATTTTTGATTGAGGACATCTCCTTAGATTGCGCCTTAGCCAAACTTCCAGACTAAGCAGTCCTTCCATATAATTTATCAAAATACTTACATACAATAAAACATTTAAACAACGGTTCTTCCGGTTTTTGCGTACCTAGCTTTTTTAAAAATGTGGACATGATAATCTTTTTCCAAGCATATTTTTCAGGAAGGAGATTAGAGCATGTCCACAAATTTATTATATCACGGATTCGGGATCAGGGGGTATAAGTACAAGAATACCAAGTATAAAGGGGGCAATGTTGATTTTTGTA
>DQXT01000063.1 GCA_011042225.1 Deltaproteobacteria bacterium
CGCAGTATAACCCATGAATTATTGGACTTCGCCCGTGGTTCAACCCCGGCATTAACCGAATTTGATATCCACGACGTGATCAGAGACAGCATTAGTTTTCTCAAACCCGAACTCAAACACACACACATAGAAATCGATACCCAGTTTATGCCAGGTCCCGTACTTATGAAATCTGATCCAAAGTTGCTGGAGCAGGTCTTTGTAAATTTCATTACCAATGCCATTCATGCTATCCGAAGTAAGGCGGAAGACAAAGGGTATATCCGGATAAAAACCCTTTCAATAAACTCGGATGTGGAGATAAGTTTTGAAGACAATGGTATTGGAATCACAGAAGAAAACCAGAAAAAGATCTTTCAACTGTTTTTTTCTACCAAAGATCCAGGCAAGGGGACAGGCCTTGGCCTCTCAATTAGCCAGAATATAGTAAAGAAGTTGGGCGGGACTATCAGTTTTGACAGCAAGGTTGGAGTCGGTACCAACTTCACTGTGCGACTTCCTCTCTCCCAGGTCTGATTTAGCTGAAAAACATCCTTCATCCGCTGCTTTGCTTAAATTTCCTTAATTCATCAATCCTATACATAAGTTTGGACCTAAGTAAATAATTGGCAAAAAAATGCCTAAATAATTTTTTCTTTATTTATACGGCATTATTTTGCCACTTTCCAACGCCATCCAATCTGTTTCGATCTCAAAATAAACTAGAATAAAAGCTGTAAAATCATTATGTTAAAAAGCATTACCGCAATAAATTAAGGACTGGCACATCTATTGCTTTTAGACAGTTAACCCGTCTCATTGTTTCCTGAAATTGCAAACCTATCAAAAATAGGGGCATCTGTTGGATAAGCAAGAGGAAGAAGAGCTGGGACACGATCACAATACCAGCAAAGCAGAAAATCCCGATCAAGGTTCAGGGCGCCGAAAGAATTTTGGTCCTTATATGGTCACATTCTTTATCATGTTCGGCGTATGGGTCGTTCTTTCAGGCAAGTTTGATCCCTTTCATCTCAGCCTTGGGATTGTCTCCTGCGCCATTGTGACCTATCTTTCGGCCGACCTGTTACGTCCTTCCATGAGAGGCCTTTTAATTATGCTGTTCCGATGGGTCCCCTATCTACTGTGGCTAATAAAGGAGATCTTCAAAGCAAACCTTCATGTTACATATCTTGTCTTTCATCCAAGGATGATGGATCTGATAGACCCTAGAATTGTTAAATTTCGAAGCAATCTGGAAGGCGACTTGGCTCTGGTCACCTTTGCCAATTCGATCACCCTCACTCCCGGTACTATTACAGTCAATGTATCACCCGATGGTGATTTTAAGGTCCATGCAATTGACAAGGCGTCTGGTGAGCCTTTGCCCGGCGAGATGGAGGCCAGGGTTGCCAAGGCGTTTGGGGAGTCTGATGGATAACATTTTTTTATACTCGAGTCTTTATCTGGCCTTTCTCATGATTCTTTCTTTAGTCCGGGCCTTGATCGGACCAACAGTCCTGGACAGGATGATCGGCGTCAATGCCATCGGAAGTAAGACTGTCGTGTTACTTATTATGATTGGTTTTCTTTATCATCGGATGGACATGTTCGTAGACATTGCCCTTGCCTATGCCATGTTGAACTTTATCGCGGTGCTGGCGGCTTCAAGGTACTTTCAAAAGCGTAAAGGGCTGTACGATGAAGCGCTGTATAGGTAAAGACTACTCAAGGATTCTCGTAAGCGTTCACAGGGCACAGCATCTGCTTTGTTGCCGGGCACTTGAAGTACAGGGAGTACGTCTGCGTACCCTCCGCCTCGCATCTGCAGCACCCTGTAAACGCCTACAGCTCGGTGGGTTTGCGGTAAAACTGGTGTTGCAATTCCGTGAACGGTTACGGATTCTCGTAACAATGCCTTTGACAGGGGTTCACGAGGGAACCGGGAGGTTTTGATAAATGGATATCATGAATATTATTGTATGCGTGCTATTGTTCTCCGGGCTGTTTTTCCTTACAGGGGGGGCAGTGGGGATACTGCGTTTTCCTGATTTCTATTCCAGACTCCACCCAGCGGGCAAACTTGATACTCTGGGCTCTCTTCTGGCCATGACCGCTTTTGTCATCTTTAACCTGCATCATTTTTCCATAGGCGCCTTGCTGACCAGCCTTAAGATTCTCCTTATTGTCGTTTTTATATTCCTGGCCAGCCCCACAGCAACCCACGGTATTGTTGACGCCGGCGTCAGAGCCGGTCTGGCCCCTTGGACCAAGGGAGAGAAAAGGAGGTAACCCATGATCTGGCCGATAGATCTGGCAATTCTTACCCTGGTCGTTGTAGCAGCCATAGGTGCCCTTATGGTCAAGGATTTGCTGGGCGCCTCCGTACTGTTTGGGTCTTACAGTTTCATGATGTGTCTGCTCTGGTCTATCATGGGAGCGGTAGATGTAGCCTTTACTGAGGCTTCGGTCGGAGCTGGCGTCAGTACGGTCTTTTTTGTTGCCGCTGTTTTCCGCACAACAAGGAGGACAAGAGATTGAAGATTGTCGGACTTATAATAGTAGCCGTAACAGGTGCATTCCTTATTTATGCCGCGGCTGATTTTCCAGCGTGGTCAGACCCGGCCTCTCCGGCCAGCACATATCTTTCTCCTCACTTTATTGAAAAGAGCATGGAGGAGACTTCAGTACCCAACATCGTCACCGCTGTCCTGGCTGACTATCGCGGTTTCGATACCATGTTTGAAACCACTGTGATATTTTCAGCAGGTGTTGTCTGTTTTTTTCTTTTGCGCATATCTAGACGTGAAGAGCCTGAATCAAGGTATTATCGGCATGTACTTACCGGCGTGACTATCCAGCTCAAAGAGGGATACAAGATGCCGCCATCCGATGATTTTGAACAGATTGACGCCGCATGGACACCTCCTGACCTGATTGTCAAGACAGCGTGTCGAATATTGATTCCCTTTATTCAGCTTTTTGCCCTGTATGTAATCGCCCACGGGCATCACAGCCCTGGCGGAGGATTCCAGGGAGGTGTCATCCTGGGGGCAAGCGTCATCTTGTTTGCCATCTCACACGATCTGAGAAGCGCGGTCAGACGAATGAGCGAGAAGCTTATAGCCATCCTTTGTGCTGTAGGCGTTCTTATTTATGCCGGCACTGGGGCCCTTTGTCTATTGTTAAAGCAAAACTTCCTGGACTACAGCGTTCTTGCCGGGGTACTTCATGTCGACCCGATTACCGCGCGATCCCATGGTATTCTTATGGTGGAAATCGGAGTAGGGATTGCTGTCCTCGCAACCATGATCTGGATTTATAACAATGTCTCCTCTGCAGGCAGATACAGACAGGGGCTTTAAGATATGACCGATCTGATTTCAACAGTTGTTGCCAAATATAATTACTGGATTTACATCACCTTGATGATGATCGGGCTGTATGCCATGATAGTCAAGAACAATCTCGTAAAAAAGATCGTGGGTATGAACATCTTTCAGACCGCCATTATCTTGTTCTACGTGTCCATAGGCGTCAAAAAGGGAGGCACTATTCCTATCATAGAGCATGGCCACGGCCAGGAGAACCACGTGGTACATGCCGTGGACTATATTAATCCCTTGCCTCATGTGCTGATGCTGACCGCCATTGTGGTGGGCGTGGCCACCCTCGGGGTGGCCCTGGCTTTGGCCATAAAGATCTACAATAACTATAACACCCTGGAAGAAGATGAGATCTTGGCGCAGGTAAGGGGAAAATGAGCGAACAGTATCCTGCACTTCTTGTAGTTGTACCCCTCCTGTCGGCCTTTTTCATCAGTATTGCCGGATGGATAAACAAGAGATGGTGTTTTCCTATTGCCGTTGCAGCCCTGAGTGTGTCTGTCTGGTCATCCTTTGGCCTGCTGTTCAGGGTCCTGAATGAAGGTGTTATCGTCTATAAATTAGGTGGATGGTCTCCGCCTATGGGCATAGCCTACTATATAGATTATCTCAATGGCCTTGTTCTGCCAGTGGTATCAACAGTCGCCCTCCTCAATTTAATATCAAGTAAAAGGATTGTTGATCAACAGTTTCCGGACAAAACAGGTCCCTTTTATACACTATATGTCCTGATGGTAACCGGTCTGCTGGGTATTGTCGTTACCGGAGATGCCTTTAACCTGTATGTGCTGCTGGAAATAGCAGCGCTCACCGGTTACGGGCTGCTTGCCATGGGAGAGGAGCGTGCCCCGCTGGCGACCCTTAATTACCTGTACATGGGTACAATCGGGGCCTGCTTCTATCTGTTGGGCGTTGGATATCTCTATATTGTCACCGGTTCATTGAATATGGTGGATATTGCCAGGTTATTGCCCCCGATTTATCAGTCTAAGGCCGTGCTGGCCGCTTTCATCATCTGTATGGTCGGGGTATGGCTCAAGATGGCCTTTTTCCCCCTTCACGCCTGGTTGCCCAATGCCTATACATATGCCAACTCTGCGGCCAGCAGCCTGATTGCCCCG
>DQXT01000120.1 GCA_011042225.1 Deltaproteobacteria bacterium
AACCAGCGAATATCGGCGCTATCATCTTCATGAACGCCACGTCCAAAAGGCCATTAAAAGGGCTGTAAATAAGGCCAAAATCTGCAAGCATGCCACTGCTCACACATTCCGTCACAGTTTTGCAAGTCACCTCTTGCAGGCCAATTACGATATTCGGACGATTCAAGAACTGTTGGGACATAGCGATGTCAGAACAACAATGATCTATACACATACGATTAAGAGCCAGACTAAAAAGGAAGCAAAAAGCCCGCTGGATTTTTAGTTTAAAAATTTGACATCATACAAAAAAATCTTTCCAGCCGCCTGCGCTTTAAAACCATCTTCAATGAACTCCCGGTATTGCTCCACAGCCTTCACGTTTCCTTAAACCAAACGTTCATGCCCCACTCTTGTGTTTCACTGCAAAGAACACAGAGAAAGAATGGAAGGAGTTCTCTTAAGTGGAGCACGTGCTGACGTCAGCGACAACGAAAGCCGGAAACATCTTTTGCAGTTTCTTGTCGAAACTCAAGAGTTTTTGTGCTTGATGTTTCCTTGCCTGTTCAACGATGATTAGATCCGCGAAATCATTCCCTTCTCTGTATTGGACCGCTGCTTTCTGGATGACCGGTTCATCCGGCATTGCATATGTCGGCGCAGACATCAGTGTGTCAAGAAAATCAGCGATTTCATTCCGCGGACAACCGTAAACTGATTCAAGAACCCAGACCGTCTCAATCAGGACCTCGCTCAGAATCAAGACCTGCCGGGAGCTGGTTTCCGCATGACTTACGGCCGTCTGAACGACTATCGCCTGTTCTGGATCATCCTCGATTAAGAGCCTGACCAGGGCGTTCGTGTCGAGCGCGATCACGTCTTGCCTCTCCCGATCTGTCGCTCCTTGATAGCAAGTTCCATGTCGTCAATTGAAACAGGCCGTTCGAGTTTCCGGTGCTTGAGTATGCCAAAAATGTCTGAAGCCGGTCTGTTGGCGCTCGTAATCAAGACCTTTCCTCTGCCAAGCGGTGTGAAAACGACCCTGTCAGAAGGCTCTAACCCGAGCATTTCCCGGATCTCTTTCGGAATGGTCACCTGACCCTTTGATGATACCGTTCCTGCCTGCATAATCTTGTTCCTTACTATTTATTTTTTTCTTTACTTAATGTTAATAAGTAGGACGTATACGGGCAAATGTCAAGCGCGTCCTGTCACAATCAGCGGGGATTCAGTGGAGTTGGTTTAACAGTTTAAAGTCTATAAAGCTGTGACTGAATGAACTTCACGTCTGGAATAATTGATGGATTGAAACGACAAAGATCTTTTGAAACAAAAGGGGCCGTATAAAAATCTTTCTCAAAGGCCCTTGTGACTTCTTCTCTGGGCCAATATCTTTCTCCACCTGTCCAGTCGTTCCTTGATGATGCTTTCATGTCCCCGGTTTGTGGGCCTGTAGTAGATACGCTCCCGGAGCTCGGGAGGGAAGTACCCCTGGTCAACCAGTGCCTCGGGATAGTCGTGGGCATAGCGGTAGTCCTTTCCGTATCCGATTTCCTTCATGAGTTTTGTGGGGGCGTTTCTGATGTGCATTGGAACCGGCAATGTGCCGAATTTTCTGGCATCGGCCTGAGATTCTCCAAAGGCCACGTATACCGCATTGCTCTTGGGCGCAGTGGCCAGGTATACTGCTGCCTGGGCCAGGGCCAGTTCACCTTCGGGAGAGCCGAGGAAGTCATAGGTCCTCAAGGCGTTGATTGCCAGGGCCAGTGCCTGGGGGTCTGCGTTTCCAACGTCTTCTGAGGCGAAACGTATCATCCGTCTTGCAATGTAATGAGGGTCTTCTCCTGCGGTCAGCATGCGCGCCATCCAGTAGAGGGCCGCGTCAGGGTCGCTGCCCCTGAGACTTTTGTGAAATGCGGATATCAGGTTGTAGTGCTCCTCTCCGGACTTGTCGTAGCGCAGGGCCTTCTGCTGTATTGCCTCCTTCACCAGCGCCAAAGTAATAGTCGCCCCTTTGCCTTCAGGCCTGGCGGATACAGCTAGTTCAGCCGCAATCTCCAGATTGTTCAGCAGTGTCCTTCCGTCGCCGTCTGAACGTTTAATAAGGCACTCTGCGGCTTCGGGTTCAATGGAAAGCTCAAGCCCTCCAAGACCCCTTTCAGTATCGGTAAGCGCTCTGTCCAAAATGATATTAAGCGCCCCATTGTCCAGGGGGTTGAGTACCAGGACCCTGCATCTTGAAAGTAAGGGGGGAATGATTTCAAATGACGGGTTTTCTGTAGTGGCACCGATCAGGGTAATAAGACCGCTCTCCACATGAGGTAGAAACGCATCCTGCTGGGCCTTGTTAAAGCGGTGTATCTCGTCAACAAAAAGGATGGTATGGGGTCCGTTGTTTTTTGTGTTTACCTTTGCATCCTCTATGACGACCCTGAGTTCTTTCACGCCTGAAAGGACCGCGGAGAAGCAGACGAAGTTGGCCTCTAACCTCCGCGCAAAAATCCTGGCAAGGGTGGTCTTGCCGCATCCTGGAGGTCCCCAAAGGATCAGAGAAGGGATGGTCCCTCTTTCAATCAGAGTGTTCAGGATCTTGTCCTGGTTCAGAAGGTGCCCCTGACCCACGAATTCATCAAGGTCTTTTGGTCTGAGCCTTTCGGCAAGGGGGATTTGGGTCAAAAATCACCTCCATTTTTAAGACTCCTTCCTTCCATTCTATAATATGCGGTTTTCCATGGTCGCCTGGCAAATACAAAGGCGGCAATTACTGTCAGGAATATCCAGTTCCATCCGATCAGGATAAGCGAAGTCCAGGAATAACCTCCGTATGGTTGTTTGATTTCGGCGTACAGATCACCAATGAGAACTATTCCCAGCACGGATGGAACAAAGTATTTAATTATGATATCCCATGAATATCCCAGTTTTATGGAAGAAATAGAGTTTACGTGTTTTCTGAGATTTCTGGTATCAAAGAGCCAGCCGACAAGATGACATTCAGCAATACCCACGACTATGAGCCCGTAATGAGTGATAAAGTGATCAGCGATATCCAGCCAGAGCAGGCCGGCCTGGGTGGTAAAGATTATGGAGCCAAAAAAACCCGGTATTGTTACCAGGGTTATGAGGGGTTTCCTGCTGAAGCCGAACTTGTCAACCGTTGCGGAGATAAAGGCCTCGATTATCGATATGGACGAGGAAAGCCCTGCTACAACAAGGCATAGGAAAAAGATTGCACCAAATATATTTCCCCCAGGTATGAGGCTTACGGCCTTTGGATATGCAACAAATGCAAGGCCTATGCTTTGAGAGACGACTTCTGATATGGGTTTCCCCTGTGATGTGGCCATAAAACCCAGAACGGAAAACACGGCAATGCCTGCAAAAAGGGAATAACCGCTGTTCATGAATGCGGTTAATATAGCATTCTTTGTTATGTTAGCCTTTGCCGGGAGATAGCTTGCATAGGCTATCATGATGCCGAAACCCAGGCTGAGTGTGAAAAAGATCTGGCTGTATGCATCTATCCAGACAGTCGGATCGAATAATTTTGAAAAATCAGGTTCGAGATATGCCTTAAGGCCGTTCATGGAACCTTCAAGCGAGATCGACCACAAGACAAGCACTGCAGTTAAGAAAAACAGCAGGGGCATAAATATTTTGTTCATGTATTCTATCCCGCGACGGACACCCCGGAAGACAATACCCCAGTTTATTAACCAGACGAAAGCCAGTGCCACCAGTACAGGGATTCGGATATTACCTGTCTCAGAGGGAGATTTACTTAATGCGAGGAATTTATCAAAGAAAAAGGCGTTTGGATCATCTCCCCAGCCGAGGCAGAAAGAGAGGACGAAGAAGTTCAGGCACCAGGAAATAATAACCGTATAGTATAAAACTATACCAAACATCACAAAGATGACCGCCCACCAGCCAAGCCACTCCCATTTTCTGTTTACCTTTGCAAAGGCAAGGGGCGCTGAACCCATACGTTCATGTCCAAGGGCAAATTCCAGTATCAATAGAGGGATCCCTGCTGACAAAAGGGCGATGATGTATGGAATGAGGAAGGCGCCTCCTCCGTGGCTGTAGGCCATGTAACTGAATCTCCAGATATTTCCGAGACCCACTGCAGAGCCCACTGCGGCGAATACAAAACCGAGCTGGCTTTTCCATTGCTCCCTTTGCAATTTTATCAATGCCCCCTGTTCAAAAAACTTCGCTTTAGTATGACTTAACTACCGCTTTCGTACAAGTATGTCATTGCAAGCGAGTTGAGTTTTCACCCGATAGCCATTAATGTTTAATTCGGAAAGAATCAATCCCTTACATTAAAGTTTGTAATAGCAAAACATAGTTGTAATTATTAAACTGGTAATTGACCGATAGGCCTGATTGCTAAATTTCAGCAGTGGGAGATTCACGCAGGGAATCCGAATTGCCCAGAGATTTTGTGTGTTTATTGTACGCCGCAATGAGCGGCGCACAAGAGCG
>DQXT01000121.1 GCA_011042225.1 Deltaproteobacteria bacterium
CTAATTAAGCAGCCCGCAATTGGCCATACCAGCGTTTATCTATTTGCTTCGCTGAATTGCCATTGCGCTTATGTTAAATAAAGGTAGTATTATGGAATCTTATCTAATTTATTAGAGGGAAAGGCTATGAACGGCTTAGATTGGTCAGCGGGAAAGGAAGAGCGGGAAAAGGCCGCCCTTGAGGAACATGAGCGGCTTCATCGGCTTTTCGTAGAGGATCGTCTCTCCTTTGAACGAGAGAGAAAGAATGCAATCAAGGAACTCATCGAAAGCACTGAAGATGAGGGGATGCGGGAAAGGCTGTGGGAACTTCAGCGATCCTGGGATAAGAGGATGAAGCATGCCGGATCGAGGGCCAATCGTTTTGTTTTGGCACAGACCTTTTTCTGGGAGCATTTCGAAGAGGTCTGGCACCCAGCCATTAATGAATTAAGCGCCCTGTTGAACAGAAAAAACAAGTAGCTTTTTCAGCGCCATACGTTTTTTAACTACTGGAATTATTGGTATTAATCACTCTGGATTTTCTGCGGTTTTGGACCACCATGAGTCAAAAAGGCCAACCTTCTCAGTTGCTTCTGCCAGCCCGAATCCTTTCTTCCCGACTCTTGCCGCTTCAAAAAGGGCGTTCAGGGCAAGGAGGTTTGCCTGCATTGCGCGAATCTTTCCCTCACGGGTTTCTCTGATTCTATTCGTATTTTTTTTCTGATTATCCATCTTTTTGATATGCCTCCTGGACGTTTCACGCCCCGATATTAAGGTATTCGGCGTTTCAGAATCAAAACTTAACAGGTCCGGCAGCCCCTTTTTTGTGAGCCGGGGTCGCATTATGCCTCGAAGGTTCCGGACGCCAAGAAAACAGCAAAAAGAATGCCAAAGGGGATCGCCGTAGTTTTTATAACGTAATTTCAGGTAGATAAGCAGTTAAGAAGTTGATTTTTAAAAAGGGGCGGGTTTGTCTGGGGCGCTTATCGTAACTTTTTTGACGACTGGGGCGGGGCGTTGACAGTCTGTGAATTTATTCTGGAGCCTCTTCCGGACTGTATCGGTTGACAATGTTGAAGATCCAGCCCTGGATAGAGGTATTGAAGATGCCTTGACCTGCTCTTTTCAAGCGTGCTATAAAAATTAATATGTATTGATTACAGGTTACTTTATCCTTCATTGGGTATAATGACCGAGGAGTCAGGTACGCACCAGCCTCAGAGAAGACCTGTATGATGGTTTGTCCGGTTAGACGTATTAAAGAAATGTGGATACTATAAATCCATCAAACAGGATCTGTGAAATGGACAAAAGAGGTGGAGAATGCCTTGGAGAAGTAGTGGACCCTCTGAGGTGTGCCTTTGATCGCAAGATCACAGTTCATGCCGGGGCCGGAGGACAACCCCTTCCCAGGGAAGAAGTCTTGCCTACCTGGGAGGTGCTTTCTAACAGGCCTGACGCTTCATCTCGAAGGGCGTTATATATTCACGTCCCCTTCTGCCGCAAGCAGTGTCTCTATTGCGGCTTCTTCATGCGTAACCTGCATCGGGACGACAGCCCTTGTTACACCGGTACCCTTATAAAAGAGATGGATCAGGTCTCAGGTCTTTCGGCAGTGATTAGTCATCCCATACATGCGGTTTATATGGGAGGCGGGACACCCACGGCTTTGGATGCGGGCGATCTTAAGCGGCTGTTAGAGGCTGTCCGCCGACTGTTTCCCCTGGCTGATGACTGCGAGATCACGGTGGAAGCCAGGGCGGCCGATTTCGGAAAAGAAAAGTTCCAGGCCTGCGTGGCTGGAGGTGCCAACCGCTTTTCCATCGGGGTCCAGAGCTTTAATACCAGGGTCAGACAGCAGATGGGACGTATAATGAACAGAACAGATGTCCTGAAAATGCTCACAACCTTGACCGACTTTGTGGACAATTCGGCTATAGTTATTGATCTAATCTACGGACTTCCAGACCAGTCCATATCTATCTGGGAAGATGACCTGAGGACCCTGACAGAGGAGACAGGTGTGGATGGTGTTGATCTCTATCAATTAAACGTCTTTAAGGACAGCCTTTTGAACCGGGCTGTTAATAGGGGTAAGCTCCCGCCGCCTGCCGATATCTCTTGTCAGGCAGAGATGTTTCTAAGGGGAAGGGAGATTATGACGGCAGCTCATTTCAGACGTCTTTCCATGTCCCATTGGGGGCGCACTTCCAGGGAGCGCAACCTCTACAATACCTTTATTCGTTACGGGGCCACGTGCATTCCCCTGGGCTGTGGGGCAGGAGGGCGTCTTCACGGCCACTATTTCTTTCAGGAGAGAGACCTGAAGTCCTACTACAAACAGGTAAACGCCGGGAAGAAACCAGTGGCTATGGCCGTTCGTCTGCCTGCCTGTTCGCCCCTTTTTAGAAACCTGGTCGGACAGATGGAAGGGGGCAAGGTGAATCTCCGTGCCCTTGGACAACAGTACGACTTTGACCTGGAGGCAATCTTTTCCCCACTGCTTGAGCAATGGGAGCAGACCGGCCTTCTTAAACGTCATGGAAACGGCCGGATTGAGCTTACGGTGGCAGGGGAATTCTGGAATGTCAATCTGGCCCAGTATCTTATTGATTGTTTCCAGCAATATCATCAGGAAGATGGACAGTCATGAAAGTTCTAATCGTATGCGCGAGCAAGTATGGTTCCACCCTTGAAACAGGAAAATGGCTGGCGGAGAGACTGGGCGGCGATAGCCTTGTGGAGAGGGCCGAATCCATGATGGATCCCTCGGATGCAGATCTTGTCATCCTGGGTTCCGGTATTTACAGACATCATGTATTACCTTCACTGGAGGAATATGTAAACCGTTTTAAGGATGTGCTAAAAGACAAAAAGACCGTAGTTTTCGGGGTTGCTATGGACACAAGAGGTGTGTTTGTACGTGGGAAGGTCCATGGCGGATGGGACTATATCTTGCCGGTGATCCGAAGTCTGCCGGAACCACCCATACATGCAGGACTCCTGGGTGGGGAGATAAATCCGGATAAGCTGGATGCCAAAGACACAGAAGGACTTAAGCAGTTCTACAATATGCTTTACGGATGCGAGACTCCCATACCCTATAAGACCCTGATGGACAAGAATGATGTCTGGGGCTTTGCAGAAAAGATATTGGAGCGTCTTGAGAGACCGATTT
Organism: Deltaproteobacteria bacterium; assembly: GCA_011042225.1. GTDB lineage: Bacteria > Desulfobacterota > Dissulfuribacteria > Dissulfuribacterales > UBA3076 > UBA3076. The sequence continues at coordinate 3,161 of DQXT01000121.1, forward strand.
AATGAAATATAAGGTGGTTCTGCAAGCATATGTGATCTCTTGACAGTGCAATCCTAATTGTGATACACAATTTCTATATCATAGTATTTGATAGAGGTGGACTCTGAAGAGGTCCTGATCCCACAATTAGGCTTTTTGCTGGTCAAACCGTTTCCTAATCTCTGAAAAGCGATTTTCCATCATCTTTCTGAGCGCGCTAATGAAAACCGGTCGATCTTTTTGGGGATACGGAAGGGGAAAAACCAAAAGTTCATCTTTCATAAATTAGAGGAGATCATAAGGCCGACTCCGATGGCGGAAAGCAGGAACATAATTAGTCCGATATAGAGCGCCAAGAGATTCCCCCGTAAGGGTATGTCAAACCAGAAAATGGCAATTACAATAATAAGCGTTGCTTCAGCTATGCCGATGATAAAACCGGGAAGTGCCTTTCCAAGAAGAAGCTCGAATGGCCGCAGAGGTGTCACCAGCAGCTGGTCAAAGGTTCCCTGCTCGCGCTCCCGGGCCACCGATAAGGCCGTCACCACCATGGTCACTACCAGGGTCAGAATGCCTACAATGCCTGGTACGATGAACCAGCGGCTTTCCAGGTTCTCATTATACCAGGATCGAATATGAAGATTTGCCGGTGGATTGGGCAGGTTGTGGCGGGCAATCCAATCCATATTGAAATCGGTTAGAATAGTCCGCACATAATTGAGCACTATGAGTGCGGTGTTGGAATTGCGTCCGTCTATAATAACCTGCAGGTTGGTTCCCCGACCTGTGAGAAGATCGCGGGAAAATCGCGGACCGATGCGCATTATCAGCAATACACTTTTATTGTCGATAAGAGGCGCAATCTGCTCGTCCCGTGTTATTTGACTGACCAGTTGAAACGTCGGCGAGCCGCTGAAGCGGGAGATCAGATCTCTGGAGACATAGCTGCATTCTTCGTCGTACACTGCAAAACGGACTCGCTCGAGATCGTAAGTAGCGGCATAACCAAAAATGAGGAGCTGCAAGATGGGAGGAATGATAATGGTGAGGCGTAGGTTCAAGTCAACTCCCATTGGTCGCAAGGCAGTGTTCATTATGTTGGTGGTGCAACGGGTCTTATGTCTGGCCTGTGGGGCTCTGAGGCAGGTGAAGATTGGCTTTGCAGATGAAAGACGCAGTTATACCAAGGGGTTTGAACGATATGCTCTGGAGTTATCAAGGCATATGACCATCAAGGACGTAGCAGCGCACATGGGGGTGAGCTGGGATGTAATAAAGGATATCCGGAAACGTAACCTCAATCGTCGTTTTGCCAAGCCGAAACTTAGAAA
>DQXT01000018.1 GCA_011042225.1 Deltaproteobacteria bacterium
CACCTTGCGCTGTGCATGTTGCGGGTCAAAGGAAGTAAAGCTGAAAGGTAAGGTGAGGCGTAGGTTCAAGTCAACTCCAATTGGTCGCAAGGCAGTGTTCATTATGTTGGTGGTGCAACGGGTTTTATGTCTGGCCTGTGGGGCTCTGAGACAGGTGAACCTAAACAACTCAATACTCGAATCAAGTCTGCCCTGAATATGTCCGATAAGCTCTAAAGCATATGTCTGCATTTTTGCGACTAAGTCCCATGCGTTTTCGCATTGCGGACATCCACTACTTTCTTGGGAGGTAAGTCTATATGCCAGTCTTTGTATGGAAGGGCACCGCCAGCGGAGGCCAAATACAAAAGGGCGAAATCGAGGCCCAGGACGAGCAGGCAGTACGCCGTTTACTTCGACAACAAAGGATAACTCTTTCTAAAGTCAAGCCCAAACCCAAAGACCTGTTGGAAAATATAGCCATTTTCAAAAAAAAGGTGTCACCGAAAGACATCGTTATCTTCACCAGACAGTTGTCTACCATGATAGATGCCGGCCTTCCACTTATTCAAGGGCTGGAAATCCTTGCCAGCCAGCAGGAAAACAAGACCTTTAAAAATGTACTCATGGATACGAAGTCTGATGTTGAAAGTGGCTCCAGTTTTGCTGATGCCCTGAAAAAATACCCGAAGCAGTTTGATCGGCTCTTCTGCAACATGATTGCAGCAGGAGAAATGGGAGGGATATTGGATGAAGTCTTAAAACGACTTGCCGACTATATGGAAAAGGCGCTGCGCCTTAAAAAAAAGGTCAAAGGGGCACTAACTTATCCCACTATAGTACTTGCCATATCAGCCCTGGTAATCGGAGTAATTCTTATCTTCGTAATACCTGTGTTTGAGAAAATGTTCGCTGACTTCGGCAGTGCCCTGCCGATTCCTACCCAGATGGTGGTCAACCTAAGTGCCTTTGTAAAATCCTATACCCCTCTCATGATCGGCATTGTGGCAGTTATGATATGTCTATTTAGAAAATATTACAAAACAGAAAAAGGTATGCGTATGGTAGATGGGCTGCTTCTCAAATCCCCTGTATTCGGGCCGCTGTTGAAAAAAGTGGCGGTGGCAAAACTTACCCGAACTTTAGGTACCTTGATAGAAAGCGGCGTACCTATACTTGAAACCTTAAATGTAGCTGCGGGGACCTCGGGCAACAAGGTAGTAGAAGAGGTCATATACAAGGTCCGATCCAGTATCAGTGAAGGGCGGACACTGGCGGAACCGCTCAGTGAAAGCAAAATTTTCCCCGCCATGGTAGTACAAATGATATCTGTAGGTGAAACTACAGGGGCACTGGACCAGATGCTTAATAAGATAGCTGATTTCTATGATGAAGAAGTTGAGACAGCGGTCGAGGCCCTGACAAGCATGATCGAACCCTTTATGATAGTATTCCTTGGTGGAACCGTAGGCTCCATAATCATTGCCATGTATCTTCCTATCTTCAAGATGGCTGAGGCGGTATCCGGAGGTTAGAGGTCACTTAATGTCAAATGTCTCTTACAGGAAATGGAGCCATGTCTTCTATTGTTCTTCAGCATCAATCAGCTTCTTCTGCGACGTCGCTGCAATGATATTAAACCGTTCCAGATTAATCCCGATGGCACGGTAGAGATTTGCCAGTCCCTGGTTAAAATCCACCAGGGCCTCAGTCTTCCGAATATGGGCACCGATAAGGTCATCCTGAAAATCCAGGACACGAAACGTGTCGGAAAGACCTTCCTTAAAACGCTCCATCTCCTGCTTTAGAGTAGTCCGTGCCAGTTCTTCGAAACGTTCCGCCACACTGACCCTCTCAAGGCTTCTCTTAACGGTTACCAAAGAATTCTTACACTCTTTTTCTATAGTCTCCTGCAGACGCTTCAGTCCATAAACCGCCTGCCGCTTTTCCAATCCGGCACGCCGATAGCGGGCCTCTGCAGCCCGATTGCCCCAAGGATAGGAAAGACGAAGCCCTGCATACCACTCGTATCCATCTGCATCGGACATACGGGAAAGAGAATCCTCATAGCTACCTACCTGTGTACTTGATGCGCTAAAATCGGCAAAGGACGTGGGACGATCTGGACCAGAAAGGCCGTTGGCACCCAGTGTCGCTTCCAGATCCAGCCTGGGAAGCCTCTGATTATCGTAGTATTCCAGTTTTATGTCCTGATTGGCGATTTGCATGTGCTGCCGCTGGATATCCGGACGCTTTTCCAAAGCAGTAGCAAGGGTCTGTACGAAATCAGGGAAGGTCTGATCTGTTCCAGGGATGTTTTCCGTTACAAAAGGTTCTTTATAGAGCGGGCTCTCCGGACGTATTCCCAGAAGATCTCTCAATCGGTTGGCCACTATCTCCATTTGCTGCCTGGCCAAAATCACCTCTTCGTCCCGAGACGCTACGGAGGTTTCGGCCTGCTGCACCTCAGTAATTGGAACCACACCTGCTTTAAATTTTTCTCTGTTACCCTGAAGAAGATCCCGGGCCAGCTCACGTGATTCGATACGATAACGAAAGACAGCCTGCGCTTCTGCAAGATCATAATAAACGAGCTCGATTTCCTCTCCTATGCGCTGGGCCCGATCCATATATTCACTTGCGGTTTGCTGAACCAAATTTTGACTCATGCGCAGATTAGCCGTATTGACTTCTGTGCCGAAATTCTTGAGAAGCGGTTGGGTGAAATCCAGTAGCAGGACATTACGATATTGCGGACGAAGCGCATCCACAGAGGAATTGTTCATAGAACGGCTGGTTTTGAAAGACATCTGTGACTCAAGACCAAATCGAAACTTCTTGCGAATGCCGATATCACCCCCTGTTTCCCGGTATAAATCAAAGTCTTCACTGGAAAAGGCCGATGCCGTTGGAGTCCTCTCCTCCATCGACGATATCCCCATTTCAATCGCAGGATCAAACTCCGCCTTCTCGACAATTAAGTTTTCCTCGCTGATAGGTATATTAAGTTCCTCCACCTGCAAATCCAAATTGTATTGGATACCTCTTGCCAGAGCACTCTGCAGTGTCAGGACACTTGCGTCTTCCAGAATATCCTCCCTGCTCTCTTGGGCTGGACTAAAGCCGGTCAAAAAAATCACTATCAAAAAGCTTATAACACTGGGTAGTAAAATCCGTTGCAACATAATGGGATCTCCACCTTACTATGGACTTCAGCCCCTTTTGGCCAGACTGTTATAACAAAAGTCCAGCACCTCCTGGTAAATGTCCGGGATCTTAAGCGGGCACATAAGCGTTTGCCGCCCAAGACCATTTAGCATCCCTATCAAAATAAAAGCCGTTTTCTCTGCAGAAATACGTCTTATGGATCCGTCTTTCTGCCCGGTTTCGATTAAACCCTTGAATAAGTTAACCAAGTGGAAAAAACGGCTGGAGACTATTTCCCGAAAGGGCGTATCCTCCTCCATCAAATGAAAAGGAAAATCACGCAGCATTACCATGACTTCTCCGGATCTTTCATTGATAAAACGAAAATGGAAACAAATTACCCCTTTTATGGCTTCAAGTCCATTTGAGGCCTTTTCGGCCTGCATTTCAATCCCTTGGACATAGTCATCCAACATGTCTTTAACAATATATGCAAGGATGCCTTCCTTGGTCTTGAAATGATGAAAGAGGGTGCCCTCAGCTACACCAGCGGCCTGTGCAATATCAGACGTGGGTGTAGCACCGTAACCCCTCTGGGCAAACAGTTCGGTGGCGGCCATTAATATGGCCTCCTTGCGGGACACACCAGTCCTTTCTTCTGATTCCCGTTCCATTTTTTAAGATTTGTTTCAAAAAAAGTGATTACTCAGTCAGGAATATACTGCATTAAACTCCGCCGGCAAGTGAAAAATATCGTGTAAATAGATTAATTAGTACTACAAGACAAAATGCAGTACGATCAAAACAGCCCTGGGGAAGGACCTTTGCCCTGGCAAGAAAATTCTTAAAAAAGGGCCCTGCAGAATGTTGTCAACAGGGCCGCAATAATAGTTTATATTTTCTAATTTACCACCAACTGACTGTCTTGTCTGCCTCACGAATCATCTGAACCAGAATGTCATAATTGGGTTCACCCACGTAAAGGCTGAACTCTTTTGCATCCCTGTCGCGACTGAGTATCTCGACCAGCTTTTTTACATCATCAGTTGGTTCAGAACGATAGACATGCAATATTTTCATTTTTTCGTCGCTCATTGTGTGCTCCTATTATACTGCTAACCGCAGGTATCAGGTGGCGGAGAGCTTGCTTTCGGCAAGCCGTATGGGATGATGAAATCCGCATCACGCATACGCTCCCCAAGTTCCTCCAAGGTGATGGGTGTCAACTCCAAGTCTTCTACATCAGGTGGATCACCACCCATATTAAATACATCACCCTCCATATCCCGAATCCATTCAATATTGCCTATATTGTACTCATTGAAG
>DQXT01000110.1 GCA_011042225.1 Deltaproteobacteria bacterium
AAGCGGCAATGGACGATAATTTTACAATACTTTGCCCACGACCAGGTAAAACGATGATTAATTCGTTTGTGACCGCCTTAATGCGGATGACCGCATGAAATTTTTCCAGGAAACTTCAGTTATCTATTTAACAAATAGTATTCGGGAATTTGTTTTCGCTGTCCTTGTGGGACAAGGGCGGCAGGTTAAATGATTAGGGGGACATGAGCCCGAAAGAATCGACACCCAGCACCCTGAGTATGAGTTCATCACCTGAGGGCTTCCGCATTCTGCGACTTACAGGGGACTGGAAGATTGAAACCCGATTTCCTTCGATCGAAGAGGTCGAAAAGGGTCTGCCGGGGGGAGTCCGGACGAAGCGGCTCGGCTTTGATGCGAACGATTTGAAGTCCTGGGACAGCAGCCTTCTGGTCTTCCTTGTCAAAGTCAAGAGACTTTGTGATGATAGAGGGATTGAGTTAGACCTTGAAGGCCTGCCCCCCGGTGTCAGGCGGCTCATTAAGCTGGTGAAAGCAGCCCCGGATCGGAAAGAGACCCTGAAAAGGCCTAAGAAGGCGGCACTCCTTGATCGAACCGGATCGAATGTAATCCTTTTTTGGCGTTCAATGGTGAAAATGATCGGGTTCCTCGGAGAGGCATCTGCCGCCTTTGGAAAGTTTCTGACGGGCCGTGCCTCGTTTCGTCGATCAGATCTGCTGTTGTTCCTGCAGGAGTGAGGTGTCCAGGCACTACCCATAGTTTCTCTGATCAGTGTGCTTGTCGGATTGATCCTGGCATTCATCGGCACCATCCAGTTGAAAATGTTCGGCGCCCAGGTCTTTGTTGCCGACTTTGTGGGAATCATTATGGTACGGTTGATGGGGGCCATCATGACAGGCATCATAATGGCAGGCCGTACAGGGGCTTCCTTTGCGGCTCAGATCGGGACGATGCAGGTAAATGAAGAAATCGATGCCCTTCAGACCTTTGGAATTTCACCAATGGAGTTTCTGGTCCTTCCGCGAATGTTGGCCCTAATCATAATGATGCCGCTGCCCTGTCTCTATGCCGACGCGATGGGGATACTCGGTGGAATCGTGGTGAGCGTGGGTATATTCGATATTACGCTGGCCGAGTACCTCAATCGAACCAGGGAAGCAGTCACGATGACCAACCTCTGGATCGGACTTTTTCATGGTGTGGTTTTTGGGATACTTGTGGCCTTGGCAGGGTGTCTGAAGGGGATGCAGTGTGGGAGAAGCGCTTCGGCAGTAGGCGAGGCTACGACCTCGGCCGTGGTGACTGGCATAGTTGCTATCGTTGCGGCTACCGCAATTATCACATTTGTATGTCAGGTGCTGGGGATTTGAGTCACCATCGGAGAAAGGACAGTTGACACGGGAGCGTCTTATTTGCGCTAAGGATCTCGATATGGGATACGGGGACTTCATTGTCATGCGGGATCTCAATTTCAGCGTCAACCGGGGAGATATATTTATTATCATGGGTGCGAGCGGTTGCGGCAAGAGCACTCTGCTCAAGATCCTTATCGGCCTCAAGAGGCCTTTAAGCGGGCAGGTCTTTTACGGGGATTCCAATTTTTGGGAGGCCCATCCGTCGGAAAGAGAGCAAATGATGCGCGGTTCCGGAATCCTTTATCAATATGGGGCACTCTGGAGTTCCATGAGCCTTGCAGAAAATATAGGCCTTACGCTCCAGCGCTATACAAAGCTGAACCACAGACAGATTCAGGAGATTGTATCATTGAAACTATCTCTGGTCGGTCTTGCCGGCTTTGAAGGCTATTATCCCTCTAATATCAGCGGGGGTATGAAAAAACGGGCAGCCCTGGCCCGGGCCATAGTAATGGACCCTGATATCCTTTTTTTCGATGAGCCTTCGGCAGGCTTGGACCCGATCAGCGCCCGATCGCTGGATGACTTGATCCTTGAGCTTCGTGACAGCATGGGGACGACGATCATCATTGTAACCCATGAACTGGCGAGCATTTTTGCCATCGGAGACAACTCTATCTTTCTCGATGTGGACCTTAAGACCATGACTGCAAGCGAAGATCCTAACAGACTGCTTGCCGAGTCCGAAAATCCCACTGTGCGTCGCTTTCTCACCAGGGGAAAAGAAGGCGCAGTGGAGGAAAAATTATGAGCAAACCAGCCAGCAAGACATTGATCGGGGCCTTTGTTCTGGGCGCGGTTGCCTTGTCGGGCATCGCTATTGTTGTACTGGGCTACGGAAAGTTTTTCGCTAACACTCTTAAAGCCGTCTGCTTTTTCAATGGATCAGTAGGAGGTCTGGATGTAGGCGCGCCGGTACTCTTCAACGGGGTCAAAATCGGCTCGGTCACAGGGCTTGTCTTGCGTTACGATCCCAAAGAGTTAACAACAACCATACCTGTCTACATTGAAATAGATCCACGACAGATGGAAACAGTTGGTCTCCGTCCGAAGAGTTTTGAAAAGAATCTGAGTCTTTTGATCGACCAGGGATTAAGGGCCCGGCTTGAATTGCAGAGCATTATAACGGGGAAACTCCAGGTCGCCCTCGGTTATCATCCGGATAAGCCTGTAAACCTTCTGGGCGCCGACCAGAAATATCTTGAGATCCCCACGGTTCCGATGTCCGTGCAGGAGATTGCCAAAAGGTTTGAGCAGCTTCCCCTTGAGGAGTCCATAAAGGATATATCAACCGCCGTGGAGGAGATCAACAGGGCGGTCCATGAAATCACCAAAATGGCTAGGTCCTTAGCCCTGGCGGCGGAAGAGACAAAAAGTCTGATGCAGAACTTAAACAGCCGGGTGGAACCAGTATCTGAGGACCTTCGACATACATTACAACAGACACAGAAGCTGCTGCAGAAAATCGATATAGATTCCACAACCTTGACCTCCAGTATCGACGGGACGGTTAAGGATGTGCATAATCTGGTGGAAAATCTCGATAGACAGATTGGCGGGCCTTCGGGACCGTCAATCCAAAGGACTCTGTCCAGTATTGAGAAGACCTCGGAGGAAGCAGCTATGACACTGCGCCAGACCCAGCAAATCCTACTAGAGGGACATATGGGGGAAGATTCAGAATTGATGTATGAACTTAAGAAGGCCATCGAGGAGGTAGGGTCTGCCGCCAAGGCGGTCCGGGGCCTTGCCGGGACACTGGAACAGCAGCCAGACTCTCTTTTCTTCGGAAGAAAACTGGACATATCGTGGTCGATCTCTGACGGCGCCGATAGAAAAAGACCTCCTCTTTTGACAAAACGATCAAGATATATTGAACCTGTCAAAGGGGGAGAACCGGTATCTTTTGTCTTGGCCCAAAGCCGTAATCTGGCATCATTCAGCCGGGAGATTGCAGATGCTGTGCTTGCCTTGCCCTGTAAAAAATAAGGGGATCATTTCCGACTTTATGCACTGACAGTCCACACCGGCAATTAAAGATGCCTTGTCCCGGACATCAGAATTCATGTCCTTGTCAGCGCTTCATATCTTTTACGCTGCCTTAAATGTTTTTCCATATGAGTTGATCCGGCGATTGCAATGCCGGCAAAGAGAATGGCTATATCTTTTATCAAGTACTGACCTGCCGGACTCGGCACAAAAGGAATATGCACAAAACATACATTCGGGTGAACAAAAAAGGCCAGTATAGTACCCGGCACTCGAATAATTAGTAGTATTATTGAAAATCTAACTAGTGGCTTATACAGGAGACAGATCCCTATCGCCACTTCCCACCACCCCAAAAGCGGAAGAAGCAGTTCCGGAGGGAAAAAATATATGGTATGAGCAAGCAGAGAGGTGGTTGTTTTTGCACCAAATGGCTTAAGAAGACCATACCAGACAAAGATAAACCCTAATGAAAGGCGATGGGCCTCGTGACCGTATCTGATACAAATATTAAAGATTTTTTGTTCTATATAGCGCAGTTGCCACTGTATTTGTGGTAAATATCTCTTTTCCATTTGCTTTGTTGGGCCTTTGAAGAGTCAATAAAAGAGTCCTTGTAAAAATGAGTACCTGCACGATTTTTATTCGAAACACAACAGGGCATGAGACATGCTGTTTAACAACCCGGGGTCCCTGCCATGCCCATACTTTTAATATACTATGACTAGCCAGATAGTAATATCTTTGTCCTGGAGGCAATAGAAAATGCTATACTGCCAGTGCAGAAGCCTGTACCTTTCCCTGCCGCATATTTTTTATACTCTGGTTGTCGCTGGTCTTTATTTGATGATTCGTTTAGTGTAAAGATAACAAAAAAATACACTAATAAAGGAGGATTTAAGGTTCTTCGCTATTTGGTGTGGGTAATTACG
>DQXT01000153.1 GCA_011042225.1 Deltaproteobacteria bacterium
GATATCTGCTGATCATCTGGTCAAAACCTTAATAATGGTTGCTGATGATAGACCTGTTGCTGTTCTCATAAGGGGCGACCATGAGCTTAATAATATAAAACTTAAACACCTTCTGGGGGTAGAACATCTTAATTTTGCAGACGAAGCCACGGTCCGAAGTGTTACCGGAGCGCCTGTGGGATTTTCAGGACCTGTAGGACTTTCCAAAGGCTTAAAGGTAGTAGCGGATCAGGACATTTCCACACTGAAAAATTTCGTAACAGGCGCAAATGAACCTGATGCCCACTTAACCGGGGTAAACTGGAACCGAGACATTCCGATGCCGGAATTTGCAGACATCAGGGTCATTACTGAAGGAGATCCATGCCCCAATTGTAAAGGTAAGATAGAGCTTAAACGCGGCATAGAGGTGGGACACATTTTCAAGCTGGGGACCAAATACAGTGAGTCCATGGGTGCTACATTCCTGGACGATGCCGGAGAAAAAAAGCCGGCCGTTATGGGATGTTATGGTATAGGCGTGGGACGAACAGTGGCGGCTGCCATAGAACAAAACCACGATGAAAATGGTATTATTTTCCCGATATCAATCGCTCCATTCGAGGTAATAATCTCGCTGCTTAACATCAATGATGATTTGATGTCAAAGGCCGCAGAAGATATCTATAATGGATTGCTGGCTCACGATGTGGAGGTCCTGCTTGATGATCGCGAGGAGCGCCCTGGTGTGAAATTCAAGGATGCTGACTTGCTGGGGATTCCGCTAAGGATTGTTGTAGGCAGGCGACTCAAAGAAAAAAACGAAATAGAAATCAGAACTCGTGTCACAGGCAAGACCATCTCAGTAAAAAGGAACGAAGCCGTCAAAAGGGCCGTTGAAATACTCCGGTGATCCGTCTTAATGACATACTTGATGGGATACATTCCTATCTTCCGGATGCAGACACCAGTCTTATAGAAAAGGCATATATATACTCCGCCAAGGTCCATGCTGGGCAGACAAGGCTTTCCGGCGAACCCTATCTCTCGCATTGCCTGGCAACGGCCTATATTCTTACACAGTTGCACCTGGACCTGGCCAGTATAGCTGCCGGCCTCCTGCATGACACGGTAGAAGACACCCTCGCCTCCTTTAAAGAATTAGAGGATATGTTCGGCAAAGACGTGGCCCAGATAGTGGATGGGGTTACAAAATTAAGCCAGATCTCGTTCAAGAGCCAGATTCAGAAACAGGCAGAAAATACCCGCAAGATGGTCCTTGCAATGTCGAAGGATATCCGTGTCTTGCTGGTAAAGCTTGCGGACAGGCTCCATAACATGCGCACACTGGAGTATCAAAAGGATGACAAAAAGGTCAAGATCGCCAGAGAGACCCTGGATATCTATGCACCTCTGGCAGGGCGGCTTGGCATTGGCTGGATCAAAAGCGAACTTGAGGATCTGGCCTTTCTGCATATCTATCCTGAAGAATACCAGAGACTGCGCAAGGAAGTAGATGCCCGCCTGGGTGAAGCAAAGGCCTATGTAGATGAAGTCAAAGACCTTATAGCAAAAAAGATGGATGATTTTGGTCTTTCATGTAAGGTCGTTGGTAGACCCAAACACATATACAGCATCTTCCGTAAGATGCGTACAAGGAAAATACCCCTTGAAGAGGTCTATGATCTGATCGCCTTCAGGATCATTATGAAAAGTACCAAGGACTGCTACGAGGCGCTTGGGATCGTTCACTCTCTCTGGAAGCCGATTCCCGGACGATTCAAAGACTATATCAGTCTTCCAAAGACCAACATGTATCAGTCCCTTCACACGACTGTTATAGGCCCTCAGGGAAAGAGAATGGAGATCCAGATCCGCACTGAGCAGATGGATCTGGTAGCGAATCAGGGAATCGCAGCCCACTGGCTGTACAAAGAGGGCAAGATAGTCAGTAAGGATAATAAACATCGGTTTGATTGGCTTTTTGAACTCACAGAATGGCAGAAGGAGCTGGATGATCCGAGGGAATTCATTGAGTCAGTCAAGACGGATCTCTTCCATAATGAAGTATACGTGTTTACTCCAAAAGGTGAGGTCTATGAATTTCCACGGGGGGCTACTCCAATAGACTTTGCTTATGCAATTCATACCGAGGTAGGTAATCATTGTGCAGGGGCCAAGGTAAATGGCCGCATTGTGCCCTTGAAATATCAATTCAATAATGGAGAAACAGTAGAGATAATTACATCCGACAAGCACTTTCCAAACAGGGATTGGCTCAAGTTCGTTAAGACCAGCCGGGCCCGAAACAGAATTCGCCAGTGGATTAAGAACAAAGAGAGGGAAAATAGCCTTGCCCTGGGAAGAGACCTTTGTGCCAGGGAATTTAAGAGGCACCGGCTGGACTTTAACGATTTCATTAAAAACAAAGGTGCGGAAATCGCAGAGGCACTGTCTTTCAAAAGTCCTGATGATATGCTGATTGCAGCCGGATATGGCAAACTCGCTCCCTCTCAGATAATTAGAAAACTTCGGGCAGGTCAGCCCGAAGAACAAGAACCAAAAGAAAAAGAATCAAGAGTAAAGCAATTTACCGAAAAGGCAGGGCAGGAAGGTATCTTAATTCATGGTCTTAACGATATATTAATCCATCTTGGCAGGTGTTGCACTCCAATACCGGGAGACGAGGTTGTCGGCTATATAACAAGGGGGAGAGGAGTTACAGTTCATAGAGAAAATTGTGCCAACATCAAAAGATTAGATTCAAACAGGCGTGTAGAGGTTACATGGGCCGATACCGATAATACTACTTACCCTGCCAAGATTCGAGTCAGCGCAGTCGATCAAAAGGGCATTCTGGCAGCAGTCAGCAATGCAATAAGCGCCGGAGAGGCGAATATCTTGGAGGCAAAGGTTTCCACAACCCCGGATTATATTGCCATTCTAGACTTTGTGGTGGATGTTAAAGACCGGCCGCAACTGAGGAAAATTCTCTCCAGCATAAGGAGACTTGAGAGTGTAAAGCTGGCAGAGCGCGTTTCACCCGGTTAAAGCAGTTCGATTAAAAAAACAACGAAAATAAATTTAGTTATGAGGGCTTGATTACTTTGCCTGAGCGAATACAGCGGGTGCAGGCATAGATGTGTTTTATTTGTCCGTTTACAATGGCCCTGACCCTTTGCAGATTTGGGAGCCAGCGTCTGTGGCTGTGATTATTTGCATGACTTACGTTGCAGCCAACCGTCGGACGTTTACCACATATTTCACATATCTTGGACATCTTTAAAATCCTCTCTTTTCAACATATCTTCCAGCCAAAAAAGTGGATGGATATATAACTCGGCAGAGAGATTACCGCAAGGTTTATAGAGAGAATTACTATTAGAAAAGGGATCTTACATCCCGAGCAAAAAACATCCAGGCCTTCAATGGTCTTTAAGGAAACATCTGAAAAGAATTTCCATTCGGGTCACAAAATCCAAAATATCGCCCCCGCCCTTGCAAAGGCATAGTTTACCTCCATCTAATGCGAGAACTTGGTCCGAAAGCCAAAGCTCCAAAACGCTGCAAAGTAACGACAGACTGATTAGATGATAGATTCAGTCATCATCATAAATAATATCTCCATAGAGCTTTTTCATACATTCAGGGCAAATACTATGAGTAAAACTAGATGATGTTTTGGTTGAAATATATGTTTCCACCGGTATCCAAGAATCTTGTTCTTTATAGTCAGATTCCGGTTTTCTTATCTTTTTACAGTTAGAGCAAATTGGCAAAATACTTTCCAACCTGTTTAGACGCTCTTTCATTAAGTGGTTATATTTTTTAATCAAGCCAATATAAAATCCAATAATTGCCCAAGATAGCCCACCAAATACAAAAGGCACAATATAACCCTTAACAACAAGTGGTGTACCAATTGATTTTTTTTGGATTGTAGAGAAAACGCATAATAAAAATGCACCACAGAAAAATGAAATAACTACACAAATTATTTGCCCTTTTCGATTTGACATTTTATTAATCCATCCATTTATTTTCATCTAACGTTGCAAATCATCGGGTGCAAAAATCTACCACAAATTATGCAAAAGCGAAAGAGGATGAAAAACCAAATCAATGAGCTGATGCGGCATATCCGTCCGAACCCGGTCAGGGCCGGTGTGGTGAACAGTCTGAGTGAACTTGACCGGGACGGGTGGTCCGACACAGTGTTCTAAATGATGAAAAGAGGTTCTTCGCTATTTGGTGTGGGTA
>DQXT01000016.1 GCA_011042225.1 Deltaproteobacteria bacterium
ACATCCCCGAATGCTCGGGAGAGGGCGCTTTCGGGCCGTTCCGGCCGCATATCAGGCTGGGAGAATATGTGTGAGTATGTGCGTATAGGCAAAGGGTAGCAGCTTCGGGCTGGGGAGGTATGAGGTAGGCTTATAGCCTGTTTTTATCTGACGGATTGATAAACTGTGAGTGTATAATTATGAATTTGGCACCGGAGAAAAGATTAATGAATGATATAAACTCGATGTGTTTTCTCGTGGTAATAGAGACACAAAAAGTGAAATCCTATCTCTTTGCCTCTCCAATCATGAGGGAAATCCGAGGAGCGAGCATGCTCTTGGATCTATTAAACCGCAAGAAGACGAAGGAGATTCTAAAGACCTTCAACCCAAATGATTATGAGCTTGTGTATCTTGGCGGTGGCACGGGCCGGATACTCTTCAGGCGCGAAGAAGATGCGGAGAATTTCAAGAACAAAGTCCTAAAAACCTATCGACAGGAAACCGTAACCGCACGTGTGTCGGTCGAGATCGTGCCACGTAAAAAAGACGACAATGGTGAAACCTTTCCAGAATGGATGTCTCATGGAGTGAGACAGAGTCAGCAAAATAAGCTGGGTCAATCCAAAGGCATTCCAGTTCTGGCGGGTCGGTGGGTACAGCCCTGCACTTCATGTGGCCAAGAACCCGCAGAGAAAATTCTTCACGAACACGGGGAACACAGACTTTGTCGGGCCTGCTTACTCAAGAGACGGGAAATCAGCGAGCATCTCTACAAAGAGATTAAGTCTGGGAAGAAACGTAAGTGGCTTTTAAGCCCCGCCTCGAAATTGATAAGCCGTTATACAGACCGATTCATTTTTACCACCCTTGCTCAATATACTGAAGACAGGGGTTACCGGATCTTTCTTCCCCAGGATTTTGATGATATCGGTCAGGCCTCCAGGCCTTTTAATTACATGGGCTTTATTTACGCGGACGGTAACCGTATGGGCGAAGTGGTAAAGGCCCTGGGAGAAAAATTCACCGATGAGGAAGAGGCAAAACTTGCTTACAAGGCCTTTTCCGAGATCATGGACCAGGCCACCAGAGAGGCGGCGGTAGAAGCGGTTTTGGAAGTGGTTGATATAAAGAAAGACCGTTTTGTTCCGGCAGAATTCATCATGGCGGGTGGAGACGATTTGATGCTTGCGGTTCCAGGTCACAACGCCCTGGATGTGGCCATTCTGTTCATGGAAAGATTCCAGGAAAAAACCAGGAAGCTTCAGGACAAGTATATAAGGCAAGGGAGGTTGCCTGAACCCTTTTCTCATGAAGGCCTTACCACTTCTGCAGGGGTAGTAATTGCACATGCCCATTATCCTGTAAGCGATCTTATGGACCTGGCTGGCGAACTTATGAAAATCGCCAAGACAAAGGCTGCGCGCCTCGCAGAAACAAAGAAAGAACAGACCGGGACCCTTGATTTCATAGTACTCACTGAAGCCGGGAGCGAGCCAATCAAGGACCGGCGCAAAGATGAGTATACCAGATACCTCAATAGCGGCCTGGAAATCAAGTTGACGGAACGTCCTTACACAACCGCCAAAGCCCATTGGTTATTGACCACCATCCGCGATCTAAAAAGTTCCAGGATTCCACGATCCAAGCTGAAATCCCTTTACCCTGTTTTGTTCCAGGGACCTATGCAGGCCCAGTTTGATGCCCTTCGCATCAGGGAACGTCTAAAAGTTACCGGTGATCTGAAAAGGAGTGATTCCCTGAATAGGCTGGTAACAACCACCCTGCCAGTCTTCCCGTTTCGAAAGCGGGATGACAATTGCTGGACTACACCTCTCACGGAAATCATGGAACTTTACGATTTTATTCAACCTGGAAAAAACAAGTCGACGA
This sequence comes from Deltaproteobacteria bacterium, assembly GCA_011042225.1. Classification (GTDB taxonomy): domain Bacteria; phylum Desulfobacterota; class Dissulfuribacteria; order Dissulfuribacterales; family UBA3076; genus UBA3076. Next base: position 1,873 of record DQXT01000016.1, read on the forward strand.
TGAATCACTATATTTCACCCGAAAAGGAAGAAAGCCATGACCGAGTTGCAGTATGAACTCAAATTCCGGACGTCTGTAAGCACCTTTACCGGTTTGGCAATAGCAGGGCTGGTAGACCGCATGATCGTGCGCAACGACGAAGGATTGCCCTGCATTTCAGGCTCATCGGTCAAGGGACGTTGGCGTTTCTTTGCTGAGCGGCTACTGCGGGCCGACGGCCTGCCTGCCGATCTGTGGATCCATGACAGCAACGGTCCGCTTTGCAAAGATAACCCCTGCACCCTGTGCAGGCTTTTTGGCAGTCCTGCTGTCCCTGCCATGCTCCAGGTAGGACAGGCGGAGCTTGATGCCTCCTTAAAATCCCTCTTTAAGGCACTCCTGGACAGTGATCCAAATCCTGTTATCCATCCTGATACTGAAATCAGGCCGGGCATATGTCTTTCCCGTTTTCGCCGCACGGCCTTACCTGACCACCTGTTTTTCGAGGAAGCTGTCCCCCCTGTGATCTTTTCTGGACAGTTAATAATCGTCGACTCCATAAGCCCTGCGGAACGACAATTTCTCGATATTTCAGGGAGACTGGTGGATAGGCTTGGTGGCCGAAAGGCCGTAGGGCGTGGTATTTTAGAAGGAGGCATTAGGATCAACGGAGGTTCAGTGTGAAAAAAATTGCTATAAGTATCACCACCAAGAGCCCGTTGCTTTTATCTGCAGGACCTCCGGCCCATAACCTTATTGAAACGCTGGATGTTATTCCAGGTAACACTCTGCGCGGCCTCTTGGCACAGCGATATCTTGACAAGGGAGGAAGGCCTGAAGATGATCATTTCCAGCGTCTCTTTCTGTCTGAAGAGCCTCGCTTTGGATTTGCCCGGATAGAGGGTTGCCAAACCATTCCTCTCTCTGCCCGCTCCTGCAAATACAATGGCGGTTTTAAAAAAGATGACCAGGGACACGGTGTCATTGATCTACTTTTGTCTGATGGCATAGAGGTCCGTTGTCCAAGAAAAAAGTGTAACCAGCCTCTCGACTATTTCGAGGGATTCTGGAATCCCACAACATGCAAAAAATACAATGTTAGGAAACGTCTTATTACTCGCACAGCCATCAATCCGGTGCTGGGCAGCGCCAGTAGTGGACAATTGTATAGTCAGCGAGTCATAGAGAATGGACAGACTTTCCAGGCCATCATTGAGGTCCCTGTCGATTTGGCCGGTGTAATAGAAAGACTTACTTCAGGTCAGTTTACTGCCTGCATTGGCACTGGGCGCTCCCGCGGCCAGGGATGGGTGGATGTAAAACAAGAATCCTTTAGCTTGCCTTCCTGGGGCACGGCCAGGGAACGTTTTGAAGGATTTAAGAGAAAAGTGCTCGTAGTTACGCTGCTGAGCGATGCCATATTCCATGATGAGTATCTGCGCGATTGCACTGCACCAGATATTTCATTTCTAAAATCCATGGACATAGAACCGGATGATTGGGAATCAGGACCATCCCTGGCCTATGCATCCAGCCGTATGGTCTTTGGCTTTGATGGAATACCGCTTCAACTCCCGCGGGTACCTCGTCTGGCGGTCACTGCAGGCAGTGTGTTCCTTTTTAAGGCAAAGAATAAAGGAGAACCGGTCATTCCTGATGGCGACGGCATTGGCTGGATCGGCGACAACAACCGGGAGGGGTTTGGACAGGCCATGCTGTGGCACCCATTTCACCTTGATCCTGAGAGGGAGGTGGTTTCATGTACAGTCGATTGACACTTGCCTTGCGACAAAGAGCGGCCTTTCTGAATGCCCAAAAGCACATCCTGAAAAGGGCCAGGGTCTTTTACAAAATGGCATTTACCCCGAAGAACCTGACACCTTCTCAGATGGCCGCAGTGGGTGACCTTCTGCAATCGTCCCATTCTACTAAAGAGGTTCAAGACAAGGTAGGTAAATTTCTGGACAAGCAGATAGAAAAGCTGAGGCTCAAAGAAAAGCGTTCCGGCAGACCTGGCTCCTGGTTGACACCATTGAGAAACGAAATTGATGAAATGCCTTTGGGTGAAGTCCTGAAAGACTGGATCAGAGATCAAAAATATCTGGAGGGTTGCCCTTGGGCTGACGATATCCACAGTCTATCTGCCATGCGCCGCTTCTGGAACTATGTCTATGGCCAGTACTGTTATGAGAAGACGCTTGGCAAAGGCATGCCCCTTGAGGAGGTAGATCCATCATGAGCATTCCATTCGGACATCAACAACTGTACAATCGCTACTGTTTTGAAGGTGAGCTCGAACTGATTACACCGTTATGCATTTCTTCGGGCAGGGCCTCGGATGACACCGACGCGCCTTTCATGCGCAGCTTTGACGG
>DQXT01000151.1 GCA_011042225.1 Deltaproteobacteria bacterium
AATCGCGCATGGTCAGACGCTCGGACACAAGATCGACAAACTCCTTTTCATCATCCACAATCAACACCCTAGTTTTCATAGTTTGCACCTCCTATTGCCTTCATTTATTAATGCCTCTATTCCCACGTTTGAGAATCGAGTGTTTATCTTTTGTTTTTGAGCGGGTTTTTTTTCTGGCCATGGCCTCTCGCACTTTCTCTATCAAGGTATCAATATCAAAGGGTACTGTGATGTCATCAGAGGCCCCTTCACTCATACCCTGCATAGACAGGCCAATATTGTCAGGACTGCTTATCAATATTATTTCCGCATCGGGCTGCTCGCGCTTGACGCTTGAAAGGGCCTGCATCGTGTCCTTGCCCCTGTATCTCGCATCCAAAAACACTACGTCCGCATGCGTGCCTGATGGAATTTCCAAAACCCCATTTCCGATTTCTGTAGTAAGCACAGACATTTTCCTCTGCCTTAACTTGTCGGCCAGGATATTTAAGAAAAAACTATCTTGGAACATAATAAGGATTCTTGGTTTCATCCGTACCCTGACTGAATATCGACCTGGTACTATACGATTGTCCCCAAAATTCTTTGCATGGAACTCAGATCCAGCTACTTCTCCCGCATTAATTAAGTCAAACCTATACCAGCAATCATTGTGCCAATAGAATAATGTTCTATAAAAACAGCATATTAGATAATTTTGCGTGCAAAAATTCATCACATTCTTTGCCACGATATGAAACAAAACAGAACATCCACGACAACCTGAAGATGGACTAATCGAAAATTATCAATAATATTAACTTAATAGGTATTAAAGGCAGGTGATGTTGATTTTGCCATATTTGGATTCAAATTGTTTCAAAATGAGACGAAATTATCTTTTAATATGGTATATACCCAAATTTATCTGAATGCTGACGTTTTCATAGTACGCTCCGCATTTTCCCCCCCGCACATTGCCCTCGAACAAAATCCGGATGTTCAATGTTTGTCTCTTTATATAAGCGTTAACGTTTACAAAATAACTTGAGCGTTTGTGGGGTTATTCAAAACCAATATCCCATGGTTTAATTTTTTTAAAATCGAATGCTTGACAATCCGATAATACCACTATATCTTGTGATTTGTATTTGATTGCCCTCAATATATTGAAGTTCTATAATAGAGTGTGGAGTTCGAAAACAGCCCTTGTTAAGAAGATCAATCCCTTAAAGAGGAAACAGATTATGAAAGCAGTTGTTGAATTTCCCCGGGAGGCAGTAAGCAGTGCTGAATATATCGGCTTAACCCGGATTCGAAAACGTGATCATCGCCTGGTGCCCTTTGAGTCATCAAAGATCACCTCTGCCATATTGAAGGCGGGCAGAGCCACTGGAGAATTCAAAGGGGATACTGCCCGGAGGCTTACAATTCGTGTCATAAGTCTTGCCCAGACGGTCTTTTTGACTGATGTACCGACGGTTGAAGAAATTCAGGACATGGTGGAGGAGGTGCTGTTGACCTCCCCGTTTAAGAAGACGGCAAAGGCCTACATCCTGTATCGAGATCGGCACGCAGGTATTCGCGAGATGGTAAAGAAGGCCGACCTCGACCTGATCGAGCGCTATCTTGAACGTCTAGACTGGAAGGTCAGAGAAAACAGCAATATGGCCTATTCTCTACAGGGACTCAACAACTATATTTCAAGTGAAGTCAGTAAGACTTACTGGCTCAACAAGATCTATACTCCGGAGGTTCGCGAATCGCACACATCCGCCGCAGTCCATATCCACGACCTTGGCCTGTTGTCAGTATACTGCGTGGGGTGGGACCTTCAGGACCTTTTGCGGTCAGGTTTCATGGGAGCGCCCGGCAAGGCGGAAAGCAGCCCTGCACGACACTTCCGGACCGCGCTGGGGCAGATCATTAACTTTTTTTACACCTTGCAGGGTGAGGCCGCCGGGGCACAGGCCTTTTCAAATTTTGACACCCTTCTTGCGCCTTTTATACGTTTTGACGGTCTTAAATATAAAGAGGTCAAACAGGCCCTGCAGGAATTTGTTTTTAACGTAAATGTACCTACACGGGTAGGTTTTCAGACGCCCTTTACAAATGTTACGCTCGACATACAGCCTCCGGCAACCCTGGCTCAGGAAAATGTCATTATCGGAGGTGAGCCGCAAAGAGAAATTTATGCTGATTTCCAGCGCGAAATGATCATGTTCAATCGTGCATTTCTCGAAGTGTTGTCAGAAGGTGATGCGAGAGATCGGGTCTTCACCTTTCCCATACCCACTTACAACATCGATCCCGACTTTGATTGGGAGGCACCGGGTCTGGAGAGGCTGTGGGAAGTAACAGCGAAATACGGCATTCCCTACTTTGCGAACTATGTTAATTCCGATATGTCGCCTGACGACGCCAGGTCCATGTGCTGTCGTCTCCGGCTGGACCTGCGTGCTCTTGAGAGGCGCGGCGGCGGGCTGTTCGGCGCTAATCCATTGACCGGATCCATCGGGGTTGTGACGATTAACATGACGAGACTTGGTTACCTGGCTGCTGATGAAAACGATTTCTTAATACGTCTTGAGCGACTGATGGAGATTGCTCGGACGAGCCTGGAGACCAAGCGCAAGGTGTTGGAGAATTTTACGGACAAAAATCTATATCCATATACAAAATTCTATCTGCGCAACGTCAAAAAGCATCAAGGACAATATTGGTACAACCACTTTTCAACCATTGGATTGACAGGAATGAACGAGGCCTGTCTCAATATGCTCGGCTGTGACATCGGGACAGCGGAAGGTTCGGCCTTTGCCGTAAAGGTCCTTGATTTTATGCGGGAAAAACTCAGCCAATTTCAGGAAGAGACCGGGTATTACTATAATCTGGAGGCGACTCCGGCAGAGGGTGCGGCCTATCGCTTTGCAAAGCTGGACAGGGAGCGTTATCCTGACATCCTGAGTGCGAACGAAGGAGCGCCGGATTCAAAACCTTTTTACACCAACTCAACACAACTTCCGGTCAATTATACTGAGGACATTTTCCAGGTACTCGACATTCAGGATGATCTGCAGTCGAAATACACCGGAGGGACGGTACTGCATATCTTCCTCGGAGAAGCCGCAGCCGACCCTCAGGCCGTGAAGGCTTTTGTCCGCAGGGTCTGCGAAAATTACCGTCTGCCCTATTTTACTCTTACACCTACTTTTTCAGTCTGTCCCAGCCATGGCTACCTTAGAGGTGAACAAACCCGTTGTCCCAAATGTGGTGAGGAAACAGAAGTCTATTCCCGTGTTGTAGGCTACCTCAGGCCTGTAAAGCAGTGGAATGAGGGCAAGCAGGAAGAATTCGCCTTACGTAATTATTATAGCATAGGGAGTTCAGGGGAATAAGTTTGCTAATCGGAGGATTAAACTCATTCAGCCTCAGCGATTTTCCGGGACTTGTGGCAGCAGTGGTCTTTACGCAGGGCTGTAATTTCCGTTGTCCTTATTGTCACAACGGCTCTTTGATTCCCATGAATCCATCGACGACATCCGCGCTGATTCCTCAGGAAGAGGTCTTTCTGTTTCTGGAAAAGCGACGCTCGCAACTAAACGGTGTGGTGGTCAGTGGCGGAGAGCCAACCCTGCAGCCCGATCTTTCCGAATTTTTTTATCGTGCCGGCTCGATGGATTACCGGATTAAATTAGATACAAACGGCAGCCATCCGGAAGTTTTGGCCGAGTTGCTTATGCAGGGCCTGGTGGACTTCATTGCTATGGATATCAAGGCCCCTTTTACAATTTATGACCGCTTAACCGGTGTGCGCGCACCCATAGAGCAACTGGAAGAAAGTATTGCATTGATTGCCCGGAGTGGCATAAATCATGAATTCCGAACAACAGTGGTGGGGCCGCTTTTATCTGAGAGTGATCTGCATGCAATACAGGAGATGGTGCCGCACGGGTCAAGACATCGTTTCCAGGAGTTCCGGCCTGAGAACGCCCTTGACCCTG
>DQXT01000020.1 GCA_011042225.1 Deltaproteobacteria bacterium
AATTACAGGGTCATGGAGGAAATCCATATAGAACTTGCCAAGGAACTCATAGCCAACGACATACTCGTGCTGGTCACTGGATGCGCCGCTACCGGTATGGGCCGAGCGGGTCTTTTGTCTCCCGAAGCCTTAAACCTGTCTGGTGACGGTCTGAAGGAGGTCCTCGAGACAGTGGGATGCCCCCCTGTACTGCACATGGGTTCCTGCGTGGATAACAGCCGGATTCTTATCGCAGCCACTGAAATGGTAAAAACAGGCGGTCTCGGCAATGATATAAGCGATCTTCCGGCGGTAGGCTGCGCCCCTCAATGGATGAGTGAAAAGGCAGTATCCATCGGTCAATATTTTGTTTCAAGCGGTGTTTATGTGGTCTTCGGTCCTGGTTTTCCCACAACGGGCTCTAAGGTGGTTACCGACTATTGTTTCAGAGAGATGGAAAAGCTTTACGGAGGCATGTGGGATAAGGCTGAAACATCAAATGATTTTGCCAACAAGATGATTGATAAAATAAACCGAAAACGTCTTAACCTCGGCCTGGACAAGAAAAAGGAGCGGGTCCTTTTTGACATGGCCATGAGGCGTGAACTCGAGGCCGCATCTCTGCTCGATGTAGGGTGCCAAGGACCTGGAGGATAGTTCGGGATAATGAATTATAAATTTGAATTAATGTTACCAGAACAGGCTGGCAGCAAATATTACATCTTGCTTGTGAATTCCCTTATAAAAAATAGCCAGGAGTTCAATATCGGACAGAAAGTTAGCCCCTTTATTCAAAAGCTTTTCTCTTAGCTGTCCGGTGCGAGAATTTCTGTTTTTCTCTTCTAACTGATTACACTACAAAAAAACCAGAACCGGATTATATGCCGGTTGCCCGGGGAGAATCTGTAAGAGAATTGATATTATAAAGGAGTGATATTTTTTGATTCAAAGGGGGGGAACAATATATGCAAATGCAAAATGATTACCAAGGGAGAACCATTATGAAAAAAATGACACGTTATATCCGGTTCGCAACGTTGGCAGGCGTTTTGATGTTTACTTTGTTGTTTATGGCGGGGACATGTCCGGCTGCCAGTATTGTAGCCGTGCATGGACATTCTGGTGATATTGAATTTATGGATCGGGTGTCCAGCACGGACCGGCAAAAATTGGGACGGGGTCTGGATTTCGTTCAAAATTCAGGTCTTAGCAACTGGATACATTATTCGATTCCTACAATTCCATTTTCCAAAACCCGATACCTTCTGGTTTACTATGAGACCGGCGAAGCAGGTGAAACTGCCGATTCGATTATAAACGCATTTCATGTGTATGATGGACCGACAAAAATCTACGAAAACAACTCGATAAATCTGACCGGTGGACCAAGCTATGCTATTATTGATATGGGTGAAGACAAAACTATCTCATGGGGGCTTGGACTGTCCATGAAGATAGGTGCGGGAGTGGAGATGATGAGCCATCGGATCCGGATTTATGCGGTTTGGGCGGAATGGCACTAGCCAATATACCTAAATACCTGAGAAGCCCGTATTAAGAGCAACGAACTGACTAAACAGTTCGGAAATTCTATAACTTAATCGTAGCAAATTGTAGTAAAAAATATCTTTTTGGATTTTAAGTTGCCATCCCACTCAAATGAAAGGGTGAAAACTTACTAAATGGTTCCCCTCTTTGTACCATTAACAACTATATGATATAATTAAGTTATAATAAACTATAACTGCATCAAATGTCTCACTCTGTTCCTTACCCAGATATAATATCTTTTTGCATCTTTGGAAAAGGCTTCAATGCGTTTATCTTTCATCTGTTGCCGCTTTACTCATTACAATGTTACTTGCATAGCACAGCGGGTATCCACTTGTAAAACCGGTAGATTATGTTTTCTATTTAAGGTTTAGATTTTTTTGATATCCTGGAGGATCCAGGGACCGGAATAATGGTCTGGCAGATTATGAAAACGATGTCTTTTTACAATCTTTTTTTCAAGGTGATATATGCTTAAGGCAGGAATTTTTTTGGATATTGAAAATCTGGTACGATGCGGAGGCTGGGGGATCAGATACCGCATTGTCAGAAAGTTGGTGGAAGCTCAAGGGGCCATTGTACTGAGGGCCAATGCCTACATGGCAATCGATTCGGAAAGGGAAGAAAAGGAAGTTGACTACAAGAGGAAAAAACAGGAGTATCGAGACGCGGTCAGACGTGAAAGTTTTCACTTGGTCTTAAAAAAGGTCCAGCGTTATAAAAATTCTGAGGGGGATATTATTACCAAGGCAAACGCCGATCTTGATCTTGCAATAGACGCACTATTGCAGGCGGACAACCTGGATTATATACTACTAGGCAGCGGGGATGGCGATTTTTTCAGGCTTGTCCGGGCACTTCAGAACAAAGGAAAGCGAGTAGATCTCCTCTCTTTCTCCAACACCAGTGAAATTCTACGATGTGAAGTTGATAACCACTTTTCAGGATATCTGGTTCCTGAAATCTTGCCCTCCATAGACAATTCTTCGCGTGTGCGGGGCGTAATGCATGTCTTTAATGAGGAGAAGGGATTCGCATTTTTGGGTGTACGAACCGGTCTTGGTGTGCTGGATATGCGTGACGATATCTTTTGTCATATCAGCGATTTCAGACATAGAGACGGACGTGTTGTGACTGATCAGTCCTTTGCTCAATTAAAGACTCAGCAAAAAATTATTGAATTCGAACTTGTGGAGCGGAGCGATGGCAAGGTAAAAGCGGTTAATGCTACCGAGTTTGAACCGGAAATGAAGTGAGTAGAAGCTCAAAGCTCAAAGAGCTATCGCAATCAACCCCTTTCGGCTTTCAGCTTCAGGCTTTCAGCGAAATCATCAATCAGCGTGCAAGCTGTTTTGCAAGTCTCTCTGAGTTTGCGATAGAGTCATTGAGGCTTACACCCCCAAGCCAATTACACCTGATATATAGTCCGGGATAAGACCTCAGGGCAAGATCGATTTCAGAGGCAAGGGCATGGTGTCCCTTCTCATACTGTGGAATGGCCTCATCCCAACGAAAAATTTTCACAAATTCCGGTCCGCTCTTCAAACCGATGAGCTCTGTAAATTCTTTTACAACCAGCTCAAGGAGAGACGAGTCAGGAAGCCTGGCCAGGTCAGGGGCCCTTACTCCGCCTACCAGGGTCCTTGTCAGTTGATAGCCCTCAGGTGCCCTGTTGGGAAAAATAGACGAATCCCAGAGAGAACCAAGGATCGAGCGCTTTTCATCGCCCGGGGCAAGAAATCCGAATCCATTCAATGAATTTTCAGTGGTTCCCTGCTTAATGCCCGTACAGACAATACTCACAGGTGGATAATGTATTTGCAATGCGAGTTTTGCAATATCCGGGGCGGTCTTCTTTAGGACTTCTGAAACCGCTTTGGCTGGACATGCCAGCACTACATGGCTTGACTCAAACTCCTTCCCATCTTGTAAATAGACATGCCAGACGGTGTTATCCCTTGAAATCGATGCTACGGAGGAATTCAGGCGTACTGCAGGACCCAATACCCGGACAAGGGCATCTACGAGTTCATTCATGCCTGTATTAAAAGAGGTGAGAACACCGCCGGGTCCTGCACCCGGCCCCTTTTCACCCCTTTTTTTTGCCTCTCTCTGAAGCTTGATCATTGCCCTGATCAAGCTGCCGTAGTCACGTTCAAGCTCGTGGATCCTGGGAAAACAGCTACGAAGAGACAGCCGTTCCGGATCTCCGGCATAGATCCCTGTGGCCATAGGATCTATAAGATATTCAAAGGCCTCCCTGCCAAGACGCCTTCTCGCGAAATCAGC
>DQXT01000102.1 GCA_011042225.1 Deltaproteobacteria bacterium
CTTGTGGCAAGAGGGTGGCGGGCCATCAACTGGACATTTCTCACGCAGCCGCCAATGGATTCAATGACTAAAGGCGGAATTCTGCCCTGTATCGTCGGGACTCTCTGCCTGAGTCTGGGTGCCGTTCTGGTGGCCCTTCCCATAGGAGTTGCCTCAGCCGTATATCTTAATGAGTATGCCCGTCCCGGCCGGCTACTCCGTGCTATACGTATAGGGATCAACAACCTTGCCGGTGTGCCTTCAGTGGTCTTTGGTCTCTTTGGTCTGGCCTTCTTTGTAGTATGGTTAAAAATGGGTGTCAGCATCCTTGCCGGCTCCCTGACGCTGGGAGTACTTACCCTGCCTGTAATTATCGGATCTTCCGAGGAGGCCATGAGGTCCGTTCCGGACACTTATAGGGAGGCATCCCTGGCCCTTGGAGCCACCAAATGGCAAACTATCTACCGGGTGGTTTTGCCGGCCGCTTTACCCGGAATCCTTACCGGTGCCATCCTTGGGATCAGCCGTGCCGCTGGGGAGACCGCCCCCATCATGTTTACAGCAGCCGTCTTCTATACACCTTCTCTGCCGACTTCCGTTTTAGATGAAATCATGGCCCTGCCCTATCATATCTATGTCCTGGCCACCGCCGGAACAGAGATTGAAGCCACACGACATCTCCAGTATGGAACGGCCCTTGTCCTGATTGTCCTGGTATTGGGCCTGAATCTTATTGCCATTATCTACCGGGCGCGCCTTCAAAGACGGAGGTGATGCATAATGGAGCATTCTCTAAAAATTAAAATAAAGGATTTAAATTTCTATTACGGCGATTTTAAGGCCCTGCACGACATCTCAATGGATATTTATGAAAATCAGGTAACTGCTTTCATAGGCCCTTCAGGTTGCGGTAAAAGCACTTTATTGCGTTGCCTGAACCGGATGAATGATCTGATTTCTATCAGCCGGGTGGAAGGCCAGATCCTGCTGGATGATAAGGATATTAACGATCCAAATCTTGATGTAGTCACACTTCGTCACAATGTAGGCATGGTATTTCAAAAGCCCAATCCCTTTCCCAAAAGCATCTTTGAAAATGTGGCATATGGTCTAAGGGTGAATGGCATAAAAGATAAGGCCTATATTGAAAATCAGGTTGAAAAGAGTCTCGTTCAGGCCGCTATCTGGGATGAGGTCAAAGACAGGATTCATGATTCGGCCCTTGGTCTTTCCGGTGGCCAGCAACAACGTCTCTGTATTGCACGTGCCCTGGCAATAGAGCCTGAAGTGATCCTTATGGATGAACCGGCATCGGCCCTGGACCCAATCGCCACTCAGAAGATTGAGGAGCTGATCCTCCAATTGAAAAGATCATATACAATCATCGTTGTGACACATAACATGCAGCAGGCTGCACGGGTATCCGACGTTACAGCCTTTTTTTATCTGGGAAAACTTATAGAACTTGACGATACACAGACCCTTTTTACAAAACCTAAGCTCAAGCAGACAGAAGATTACATCACGGGTCGTTTTGGATAGAAGGGAGGAATTGCTTATGACCATACGTTTACAAAAAGAACTGGAGAGACTCAAAAAGAGGATTCTTTCCCTGGGAACCATGGTAGAAGAGCGTGTCAGGATGGCAATCCAGGCCCTGGAGTTGCGAGATGCGAATTTAGCAGAGAAGATCGTTAGGAGTGACTACGAAATAGATGAATTCGAGATAGAAGTGGAAGAGGAATGCCTGAAGATCATGGCGCTGCACCAGCCGGTTGCAGTGGATCTGCGGTTTCTTGTTGCCGTGATCAAGATTAATAACGACCTGGAAAGGATAGCTGATGAGGCAGTAAATATCGCGCAACGGGTAGAGATCATTGCCAAACGGAAAAGGCTCGATATCCCCTTCGATTATTCCCTAATGGCTGAAAAGACGGCATCCATGCTCAAGAGGAGTCTGGATGCCCTTGTGAATATGGACGATGTCCTGGCGCTGGATGTCCTTAAATTGGATGATGCAATAGATGACATGAAGGATCATGCCTATGACGTGGTAAAACAGGCCATACGTGAGCATACTAATCGCGTGGCTTATCTGATCAACCTGCTCTTGATGTGCCGCCACCTTGAGCGTATAGCAGATCATGCCACCAACATTGCTGAAGAAGTCGTATACATGGTACAAGGGGAGATAGTCAGGCACGGAAATGTCGAACTATAAGACAAAGAATAAGCTGCTAATTTAATATTGTGGAATTTTCCTGATCTGGTTTTCGTTTTACAATATTTTGTTTTCCTCAAACCAAATCAATTATTAGATATTCCGGTATGCCAGAATTTCAATTGGATGTAATAAGTTCTTCTATCCCAAATCTAACCAGTATCTAACCCTATAATAATACAGTCTTAACGAATTATAGCCATAATAGTCAGAATCAAAGGACCAGAACTTCTACTGAAGGGGGTGAGGCTAATAATCTTAAGGGCAAAGTGGAGAGCATGTACATAATATTAGAAAAGTATAAAGGAGGGGTATGGAAAAATATGAAGAAAATTTCAATAATAATATTTGTAATAATGACTTTGCTTATAACATTCGGCACTACTCAGTCCTGGGCTGGAGAAATTGACATTTTGGTCAATAAACTGGTTGAAAAGGGGCTCTTTTCTCATTCAGAGGCCCAGCAACTATTGAATGAAATGCAGAAAGAAGCGGTTATACTGGAAGAACAACGTAAGCAGGAGGTGGTGAAGGAAATTAAAGATAAGGAACTGGCAGTGCCAAAGGCATTAAAGGGACTGGAAGTCGGCATGCTGGCATATGTGGATTATTCAAATGGCATCATGCCGGAACCCGGTGACAGAGATTCCAGTTTCAACCATTTCAGAATCACGAGGGGTTATCTCACGGTGAAGAAAGAGATACTTCCATGGATGCATACCCGGATAACCCTTGATACTCATCAGGACTCTGAAGGGGATTATAAGGAACGTCTAAAATATCTTTATGCCGAATTTAGACCGCCGGACCTCGGACCACTCACCGGAATGAAATCAGAGGTTGGACTGGGGCATATCCCATGGCTGGATTTTGAAGAACACGTCAATCCGTATCGCTGTCAGGGCACAATGGCCATAGAGAGAGCGGGGACCTTTAACTCCGCCGATACCGGTATCAGCCTTCGTGGCGATTTTGCCGGAAAGCTGGAGAATGCAAAGGAGAAAACAGGAAATCACCACTACAATGGCTATTATGGAAGCTGGCACCTTGGAGTCTATAACGGATCAGGTTATCACGCGAGCGAAAAAAACAACAATAAGGTAGTCGAGGGACGGCTTACACTGCGCCCTTTACCCGAACTTATACCAGGCCTTCAGTTGAGCTATTTTGGTATATATGGCGAGGGCAATAAAGAGGCCTCAAACGGAGACTATCCGGACTACGAGGTAAACATGGGTATGTTGAGCTACGAGCACCCATGGGGGATTTTGACTGCCCAATATTTTCAGACTGAAGGCAATGCGAAAGGCAAATGGGTGGATGCAGATGGTGATGCTCTGGATACCGAGGGTTATTCCTTTTTCGGTAATTTGAGGCTCCCTGTCTTTGAGAGAAAATTTTCTTTGTTTGCACGTTATGACCATTTTGATCAAGACGATGACAACAAGATTGGTAATGATGCTGATTATGATATGTACGTTGGCGGTATTGCCTGGGATGTTTACAAAGCTAACATGCTCTTGCTGACATACGAAACAACTGATTATGGTGACGACGCAGGCAAAAAAGGAAAGCTCCCGGTTTCAGACAACCGGCTTGGAGACGACCGTA
>DQXT01000125.1 GCA_011042225.1 Deltaproteobacteria bacterium
ATTGGAAATTGGGCCTCATGCTTTTGTACTCTTGATGAACGCATTCAATTTTGGGCCGAGTTTTTCAACTATTGCTTTGTATTCTGTCGCATCCGACTCAGATAAAACTTTTCTTCTGATAAGTTTTCGCAACCATGATTTGGTTTCTTCAAATGAACCTCTGGAATATAGATAGAACTTTTTCCTGTCAGCGGGAGTATACCGACCATACCCTTCCGCTATATTGGCAGCTATGCTGTCTGATGATCGTATTATCTGATAGCCCATAGTGTTCTGAACCTTTATGCTCCACCTGTCAAAGTCATGCCAGACCATATCTGATAACTCTTCTGCCGGTTTGCAGACATCCAATTCGTAAACTCGTCTCATCTTTCCCCAATTTCCAATTTCCAATTTCAAGTTTCAAGCCCTCATATGATATGAGCGGCGAGTTCTTGTAGCGCCCCATCCCAGAGCCTGTCCCAGGAAAATTCCGCTGCAACGGCCCTGCAACCGGCTTTGTCTTCCGGCCCTGATCCGGACCGGATCACTCTGAGAATCGCCGACTCCGTTTCAGACAGGCCATCAGCCGGTATTACATAAGGCCCGAGTCTTTTCAAATCAGGCAATGACGGCGCCACTACGCGTTTCCCAAGGGCAAGATACTCGTAAATCTTTACCGGATTGATGGCCTTGGTCTTTGGAGTCAGGCGAAATGGAAGCCAGGCCGCATCGAAGCAGTCGGCCAGACAGGGCAATAATTCATAGGGCTGCTCTCCGATCCAGTGTATGTTGGGTAAACCCAGAATGCGATCCAGCCCGGATTTATACGCAGGTCCTATAAACAGAAAATGCCACTCAGGACGCCTTCGGGCCATGGATTCTATCAGATCCGTATCCAGCCAGTGTGATATAGTGCCGAAATAGCCTATTATGGGATGCTGTATATTTGCAATCGCCTCAGGCACTTCATTCTTATTGCCATCCAAACACCAGTGATCCAGATCAACCCCGTTGGATAGCATGCCGACTGTTTCGGCGGCACGAAGAACGCAGGCCTTTTCATACAAATGCATTGAAGAGGCAAAGACAAAATCCGCCTTTTGCAGAAGCCATTTCTGTGTATCCATAACCGCACTCGGCAGGTCCTTGAACAGACTGTAATCGTCTATCCAGTCATAAATCAGATATTGATTCGACAGTCTTGGAACCAGATAACGCAATAGTGGTGCAGGCGTAGATGTCCATAATACGGACTTTTTGAAGACAGAGTTGTTTAGAAGACTGCGAAGCCTCTTCAGGGTGGAGAGGCAATTGAATTTATCCGCCCATCTGCTGCCGCTCAGCGGGATAAATACCGGCGTACATACATGTAGATTATCCGGATGCTTCAATCCGTCTGATTTGCGGAAACGTATCCAGGCCAAAACCCGGCGCCGGTCATTGAATGATATGGGGCGCAGACCGGCAGGCTGGACAAAAATGACACTCTTGAAGCTGTGGGCCATGACCCTGGGCAGGTGATGCGGCCTCTGCTGCATGCCGTTCCATTCCACAGGTGAGAAATATATGAGTGTTCGGCCCGAGAGTCCGTTGACCTTTAGGCTCATGGAATTCGACACACCGCAGCAACTATTCCTTTTGGGATTCGAAAAAATCCTTTATGTGTCTGCTGATACGTTCCGCCGCCCGGCCGTCTCCAAAAGGATTTGAAGGTCTGGCGAATCCGGCGTAGACTTCATGATCATTAAGAAGGCACGATGCCTCCCTCATAATGTGCTCCCGCTTGACACCTACCAGCTTTGCCACACCGGCCTCTATGGCCTCGCTCCTTTCCGTGACCTCTCTTAACACCAGGATCGGGACCCCGAACGTGGGGGCCTCTTCCTGAACCCCGCCGGAATCCGTCAGTATCAGATAGGCCGCACGCAGAACCTGGACAAAGGCGGGATAAGCAAGGGGTGCTATTAAATGGATGCGCTCTGTATCACCCAGAATTTCCCTGACCGTTTCCTGTACACGTGGATTCAGATGAACCGGATAGAGAATTTCAATGTCTTCAAAGGATTGAACCAGATCTCTCAGCGCAAGGCATATCTGATCCAGATCCCTATCAAGACTCTCCCGCCTGTGAGAGGTTACCAGAACCAGGCGTCGGCCACGCCCTAAAACCGCCTTGGCCTCCTGAGGCAGGGCGTCGGCCCGCTCCCTCGCTATCCAAAGGAGGGCGTCTACCACTGTATTGCCGGTCACAAAAATGCGATCTTCAGAGATACCCTCCCTAAGAAGGTTGCCCCGGGCCCTGACCGTAGGGGCAAAATGCAGCCTGGTAAGAGGGCTTGTAAGACGACGGTTCATCTCTTCAGGAAAAGGACGGTACAGATCGTTGGTCCTCAGCCCAGCCTCTACATGACCCACGGGTATACGGTGATAATAGGCCGCTATGGCACCGGCCAGCACCGTATTGGTATCTCCCTGGACCAGTAACAGGTCCGGCCTCAGATCACCCAATATTCCATCCAGGCCCTTGAGTGCCCTGGCGCTGCTCTCACTCAAAGACTGATTAGGCCGCATTATATCGAGGTCCACTTCTGGTTCGAGTTGAAAGGCATCCAGGACCTGGTCCAGCATTTGACGATGCTGGGCAGTAGATACCAGCGTCACTTTGAAGTCCTTTGGATACTCACGCAGGGAATTAAGTACCGGTGCCATCTTGATGGCCTCAGGCCTGGTTCCGATAGTCACGATAATATGTTTCATCAGTTATAAAATCCTGTTTAAAGGACATCGGCAAAGGATGGTTTCAAGCGTTGAAAAAAGAAAAATCCCATCAATACGGATATTGTTGTCCACACTACCGCCATAAACAATAATTCCCAATTCATGATATGCTTTAAAATTATCTGATGGTAGATCTCTATAAAAGAAAAAAGGGGATTTATCTTGAAATAGCCGTGAAAGGATACCGGTACCATGGATACAGGATAAAGTATGGGTGTCAGATAAAACCACATAAAGATAACAATACCCAGAATCTGCTGGGTATCCCTTAAGAATATGCATAAAGCCGATAAAAAGGCGGCCAGACCGAGCGTAAAAAGCCAGAGCAGACACGTCACGACCGGGATCCATATCCATGTCCATCCGGCCAGACCCTTCAGCGCAAAGCCGGCCAAAACCAGAATAAACCCCAGCCCGTTAAGTATATAGGCGCTTGACACATGGGTAACAGGCAGAAGTTCCACCGCGAACACGACCTTTGTAATCAGGTTTGAATTTTCCAGAAGGCCCCCTGTGGCCCTTGACAGACCTTCCGAAAAGGCAAGCCAAGGGAAAAGCCCTGTAAGCAGATAGACCACAAAGCTCTCCGTCCCCAAATCCAGCATGGAAAGCTTTACCCTGAAGACCAGAGTAAACAAGAAGGTATATATAGCGATTTGACTCAAGGGCATAATGACCGCCCACGATAATCCCGCTGCGGATCCTGCATATCTCCCGCGCAGGTCCTTACTGATAAACTCCTTCAACAGCGCCCTTTGGGTAACTATTATCCCGGCCCACCTGGCTGGAGTACAGACAATATCTTTAAGCCAGGATTTGATGTTCATGAGCTTCTCTTTTTTTACCGCCGCGTCTTCTCTTCCATGCCCTTTGTATAAGGTCATTCAATACTTCCGCCCTCATTGCCCAGGTATTTTCTTTTACCACCTTTGCAATTTTTGACTGATAATCGGACGTCTTGCCTGTTTCTA
>DQXT01000024.1 GCA_011042225.1 Deltaproteobacteria bacterium
GCAACGCAGCAGATGGCATATTTAAAGCCGAATCATTTATAAATCTCTTCTGGTTTTACTTTTGCGGCCGGCTCAAAGACATTCAGATCATTCAGACTGTTAAATCCGATATCCAGCCTTTTGAAAATATTGAATTCAATTTCACTAACTTCGTCGTAAAGCCTCCTTATCATCTCCCTGCGCTCCGGAGTGGTTCCATAACGTATTAGCAGATCCTCAAACCTCTCTGATAATGTAACTATAGAGCAATGCTTCACGCGCTTATCTGCATAGTTTACGATTAAGGCCTCGTTTATATGGGGATCATGTCTAATGTCCTGGTCCAGACGCACGTGTTGACGAACTATATCCGCCAGCTCATGATATCCCAGGGTCTGAAACAGCCTGAAGGCCGACAGGGCATGGTTCTCTCCTGTATGGATAGAATCCATCTTTGTTATATCATGTAGAAGCCCCCCCGCCTCCACCAGACCGATATCAAGATCTTCACCTGATATTTTGAGATAAGATGAAATATATACTCCTACCTGAGCAACTCTTAGACTGTGAGCCACTATATGTTCCGGCACCCGATACTCTTGCAATAAAGCAAGGCACTTTTCCCTGTCGAGGAATTCCAGTGTAATTATTTACTCCCTGTCAATTAGTGTGTCCTTTTATATTCCATTTTGCTACTATGCCAAAACGGCAACAATATTACAAGAACAGCTTCGTTTATAAACACCCAAAACCGCACTGAAATCTGTATTTCGCCTCGAGCGGATTTTATGAATCTTTATTCATAAAAAAGTATAAGATAGAAAATTCTAAAAATTGGATGAAAATTGAAGAATTTATAAGTTCCATCCTTTCTGAACAGACTGTTGAAAAACCATCTTTATTAGTAGAACCTACTAAAATTATGCGAATTTTCTCTAGATATAAAAACCTTGTTTTCTCCATAGGTTATGCAAATCCTCAAAAAAAAGAAACAAAAGATCCGAAAGATAGCCCTTTGTTGATAACTGATATCCCGACTTCATAAAAATCTCTCCTTCTCCACTTTGACAATGGGATATGGCTTCATTATGAATTAAACCATAATTACGATACAGATTAAAAACTTATGTTAATTGTTCATAGTAGAACTTTTCGGGTAAAATCATACCTGTACGTTGTTAATAATTGATCCTCAGTTAGGACAATAAACTCCCTGGTAATTAAAGGTCACCGTTGCATTAGGTCATCAGAAATGAAAAAAGTATGGCAGGGTATAAAAGAAGCTCTTCGACTCAAAATACCTGAAGGCAGCTACCGGGTATGGATTGCTCCTCTCACTTATGCGGGGACAGATGGTGATACTATTATTGTCCACTGCCCCAATCAGTTTTGTGTTTCCTGGATTCAGGAGTACTATCTGCCCATGTTAAAGGAGACACTTATTCAAGGTGGGTATACCTGGAAAATAAAGCTTTTACCGGCTGAAATAGCAAAAGAAGCCGCACGGAATCAATTGCATCTGCCCAACTTCGCCCCCAATGAAGTGCCAAAGCCCAAATTCTGCGAACGTTTTACCTTTAATGAATTTGTGGTCGGGGACGCAAATCGTTTTGCATTTTCCGCTTGCTGGGCTACTGCCAATGGAGGAAGTAATCACAACAATGTAATTTATCTGCACTCTGAAGCAGGACTCGGTAAAAGCCATCTTACCCAAGCGGTGGGACAAAAGATACTTAAGGAGACACCTAGTACAAGACTTTGCTATCTTACTGCCAACGATTTCACCACCCAAGTCGTAAAATCAATAAAAAACGGGCAAATGGAAGCCTTTGTAAAACGTTATCAAAGGGATTGTGATGTCTTGCTCCTTGAAGAGGTCCATTCTTTTGCCGGAAGAGAAAGGACCCAGGCAGAACTGGCCCTGGCCCTTGATCCACTTATGGACAAAGGTAAGACGATAATATTTACCGGAAATCAACTCCCCAGGCAGATACCAAGTGTGAACGATCAACTGCGATCAAGACTGGCCAGCGGGGTTATCACTTCCATAAATCCGCCGGATCTGCCGACCAGAAGAAAGATCATTGAACGTAAGGCAAAGAATCATGGAATATCTCTTAAAGAAGAGATTATTGATTTTTTTGCCCAGCATCTAAAGGGCGACATAAGGCGGATTGAAGGGGCGGTAATCGGCCTTGTGACTAAATCCTCGCTACTTAGACAGTCTGTAAACATTGATCTGGCACAAGAGGTAATTAAAGACCTGGTCGGAGAACCTGATGCAATTACTGTAATGGATATAAGGAAAATGATCTGCTCCCATTTTCAATTGAGCAGGGATGAAATTTGCTCAAAATCCAGGAAGAAGTCTATTGCACTGCCCCGACAAATGGGCATGTATCTTGCCCGCCGCTACACCGATTCCTCTCTTGAGGCGATTGGGAGAGAATTCAGCCGTGATCATGCCACTGTGCTGCACTCTGTTAAGCGGATAAAGCAACAGATGGATAGACCTGGTAAGCTCAGGCATCAAATAGAATTTCTTATAAATCAACTGCAAAAACAGCAGTGGTGCAATTAAAGGCCTCCTGGGCGGCTATCAAGACAGTGAAAAAAAGTGCGGCCCGGGAGATTCTCAATATTGTAGGTCCTCAAAATTTTTCTACGGATCCTGCTGATTTAAAGTGCTATTCCTATGATGCCGGCAGCATCAGCTCTATGCCAGAGGCCGTAGTAATGCCTGGATCTACCGAAGAAATCTCCCGAATATTGTCCCTTGCAAACAAGGAAGGCTTGGCAGTATCCCCCAGGGGCGCCGGGACAGGTACTACAGGGGCGTCGGTTCCGATCAATGGGGGACTTGTGCTCTGCCTTGCCAGGATGAACCGGATAATATCCATCAACCCCAAGGACCTCACAGTCCTGCTAGAACCCGGGGTCGTTACGGGAGACTTACAAAAAGAAGTGGCACGATATGGACTGTTTTATCCTCCAGACCCTGCGAGTATGAATTTTTGCACGATTGGAGGAAATGTGGCCACTGGCGCTGGAGGACCGAGGGCGGTAAAATATGGCGTTACCAGGGACTATGTAATGGCGCTTGAGGTGGTGCTCTCTGACGGGAGTGTAATCCATACAGGCACCAGGACGGCAAAAGGTGTAGTGGGATATGACCTTACCAGACTGCTGGTGGGTTCTGAGGGCATGCTGGGTGTAGTGACAGGGATTACCTTGAAGCTTTTACCTGCTCCGGAATCAGAAGGCACTATTATTGCGTTTTTCCCTGATATAAAATCGGCTTCAAATACAGTGGTAAGCCTTTTCGAATCGAGGATCCTTCCCAGATGCGCGGAATTTCTTGATAAGCTGAGTATAGGATTGATATCAGGGCAGCTTCCGGCCACAATATCTGAAAGTGCTGATGCCATGCTGCTTATCGAAGTAGATGGCGTTAAGGAATCTATTCAGAGGCAACTCGGGGAAGTAAAAAAATCCTGCAGAAACTGCGGGGCAACCGACATACATGTGGCAAAGTCTAAGGAGCAGGCAAAGGCCTTCTGGTCTGCCAGACAGGCCCTGGCCCCTTCTATCAAAACCCTTGGTTTCCCTAACAAAATTAATGAAGACATATGTGTTCCAAGGGGCTGTTTGCCTGAGATAATGAGTAAGCTGAAAAAAATAGGCCGGGAAAATCAGATCACAATCCTTACCTTTGGACA
>DQXT01000144.1 GCA_011042225.1 Deltaproteobacteria bacterium
CATGGCGATGAAGGAATCTGCGCCCTTGCCCCAGGTGTCGCGGTAGGCGATTTCTTCTAGGATGTTGGGTTTTTTGGTGAAGGTCTCAACCCCCTTCAATCCCCCCTTGTCAGGGGGGAGGGAAGATGGGATCTCGATGTCCATGGAAAAGTCCGCGCCCACATCAAAAGGGGGGTCGATATAGATGAGCCTGAGCCCGCCCTGGGCCTCGATTTCCTCGCGCAGCGGGCCGTTTTTGAGTGATGAGAGGATAAGCTTGTTGTCACCCCAGATCAGCTTGTTCGTCCAGCCCTTGAGCTGCCGCCCGCGCTCGTCGAACAAGCCAAGTTGCGCCCCTGTGTCTTCGGACTTTTCCGCCCTTGGCTCGTCCACCTGCTCGATCACCTGAAACGGCAGCACGATGTTGCAGACCTCGCTGGTCTTGCCGTTCCAGACCAGTTCGACCTCCCGCTTGTCCTCGAACAGCAGAAACCGGTATTTCTCCGGCAACTCCTGATCCGAGTCCAGGTAGCGAATGATCTCCTGTTTTTCCTGGTCGGTCAGTTTCAGCATTTTCCGTCCTTGTCTCTATTCATAACAGTTAAATCACCGGCTCGGCTTTTTGGGGTCCGTTGAATTTTCAGGTTGGCGTTTAAATGATGGCACATTTGGAAGCTGTGCGCCATGCCACACCGCCACAATCCAAACAACATCGCCTTTGGTCTTATAAAAAAACCGGTACGGCGATATGATAACTTCTCGGTAGGGGGTTTCTGGAAACTCTGGTATTATTCTTCCGGATCCAGGAAAATCCTCAAGCCTTCGCAGGATTTTTTCAGCCTTATTACGAAAGTTAAGAGCCGCAGAAGGCTTGTCCCTTAGAATATATGACAGCGCAGAAAGGAATTGAGTTCTGGCAGAAGGTGTAAATGTAACCTTCACGAAGGCTCCTTAGCCAATAGAGCATCAGCTTCAGCAAGAACGGTATCCAGGTTATATCCCTGACCAGTTTCAATTTCCCTATCTCCCCTAACCAAAAGACGTAATAGCTCTTTCTCGTGTTCAGATTCCTCATAGGCATCAACTCCGATTATTACCGCTGATGCCCTCCCTCTTTGTGTGATTATCAAAGGGTCTTTGCTCGTTTGCAAATGTTTCAGTAGCTTGGCAGCGTCCTGCCTTAAATCGCTCACTGGGATGATATTTGATAGCTTGCCCATGTTGTACCTCCTTTAGTACTGTTGCTTGTATCACCAATAAGTCTAAAAAGCAAGCCTTTAATATATTCAGCCGATCAATAAGGAAAGGACACAATATGAAGAAGGAATATAATTTTGAAAATGCCAAAAGAGGCCCGGTTGTACCCGCTAAGGGTAAAACCAGGATTACCATGTATCTTGATACAGATATTCTCGAGGATTTCCGTGAAAGGGCGGACAAAACTGGATATGGTTACCAAACCATGATTAATGAGGCACTGAGAGAATATCTTTCTAAACCTGAAGCCGTCGCCAAAACTCCTGTTGAGCTGAACCGCCCTAGGCGGGATCAGTTCAACATGATATTTTACACTGCCATGCCTTTAGTATATCTCGCCAACTTATTATCCCTACTGGTTCATATTCGTCATCGACAACAGTGATACAAGATATATTTTGATTCTTGAAAATTTCTATTGCCTCAAAGATCTCTGCGTTTTGTTCTAACACAACAGGTTTTCTTGTCATTATTTGATGTACTCTTTTATTAAGGGTTGCCGTGTCACTGACTGCTTCCGACACAGTTCCAATATTTGGGCTTAAGGCCTTCAGGAGGTCCCTATCCGAGATCACACTAAACAATTTCCCTGATTCGGCTACAAGTAAATGATGGAATCGAGTGTTATTAAATATTTCTTTGACCCTCCTAAGCGAATCATCCATTTCGACAGTAACAACGTTTTTGCTCATTATTTGTTTTATACTCATGATTTTTCCAACGTTGCCGAACCAGTCTGTAGTAAGAGTCCTTTTGGAAGTATTGCCACTTCACTGGGTGCTGATTTTTGAACCGGCATCCCGGAGTAAGATTGAAAGGTTCATTGCAACGGCCATGCTTATATATATTTAGATTCGGCCCCTGCAAAAGGATTCATAAGAATATGGAGTTACCTCGCTGTATAATGCCTTAAAATAATGCAGGCAGGTGTATTTCATGGCAAAGAACAGATCAGTCTTTTTCATATATCCTTCGAGGACCGAATTCAAAGGGTGTCCACAGACACGCCTTGAGACCGCTTTGCTTAAAGGCGGTATTCACCCAGGTATTACAGGTATTGAAAAGGGTGTAACTGCCGTTTGCCTTGTAGAACCTGTCATCAGATGGGTATAAACTGTTTTCAATGATTATCTTGTTGCCGGAACTGTCCAGCCTGAAACTGTCCGCCAGATAATTGTTCAGGACATCGAGTTCATCAGAGGAGATCTTGATACTGATCCAGTCATCCGCTCTGTGATCATATCCGAAAACATGAATAAGTGTCGGTGTAATAAAAAATAGAGCAGTAAAGGCGTTCTTAAACGTCAGATCGTCCCAGGTGGGCGTGTTAAGGTAGAAATACTCGTCACCCCAGCCAAAGGACAGGTAATCATCGTCTTTATCGTATTCAAGTCCGCGGAGCACCTCTTCTGAAAGCCCGCTGATCTTTATTACAAGGTAAAGATGACTGCCGTTGGTGCTGAGATATATGCTTCCGGTCCTGTCAGGTACAGGCTCGTTGTTCACTGTGATAAATGTGAGTATCAGCGCGATAATGAAATAACAGGGGATCGCGGACGGTATGATGATAAACCACTTCCATGATTTCATGACCGCTCCCTAATAACCATTCAGTAACAGGGAAAGGCCTTTAACATGATGAAAACTATAGTTTTTTAATACTGCAGGACATAAGTACACATACTGTTCTGATAGACACATTAAATATTCTCTTCTGCCATCTCTTTAATAGTCTTACCGCTTATCACGGATTCAGGCTCTGTAACAACCGGTTTTCGCCGGGCATCGGCCTCTTCATCGTGTTCCTTGACAAGGAGCCAGTTCTTTTCCTCTCCCCTCATCTTGGCATGAATCAGGGCATATCCTCCTCTGAGTTTTTTACCGAAAAGCCTCACTTTCGCATGTCCTGAACGAAGCGCTTCGCTTATGGGGACTTGTTTTCCGTCCTTTCGGCTAATATTTTCATAGTACCCTGTATCCCACACTATCACCGTGCCTGCCCCGTATTCGCCTTCTGGAATTCGTCCCTCGAAGTAGGCATACTCCACAGGGTGGTCCTCAGTACGCACCGCCAGACGTCTTTCCCTGGGATCCGTGCCGGGTCCTTTGGGTACGGCCCATGAAGCAAGGACCCCGTCAGTTTCCAAACGGAAATCAAAGTGCATGTGACCGGCATCGTGCTGCTGAATCACAAAAATCGGTTTCGCTCCTGATTTTATGAGGGCGGCTTTGGGCTCCGCTGTCTTCTCAAAATCACGTTTTGCCCTGTA
>DQXT01000091.1 GCA_011042225.1 Deltaproteobacteria bacterium
TATCAAAACCTGCCGATAACAAAGAATCTGGCATAAGTAAAAAAGTAAGGGATGCCTGTAGTGTCTGTGGCCAAATTCTCAATAATATCAACTATATTTTAAAAAAACGCGAAAGTGGGGCTAATTCCGGGCGGTTTCGGCAAAATCGCGTTTATAGAAACCTTAAAATCGATACTGTCTTTGATATTAGAAGAATGAACAGGAAATGTTTTATATTAGTAAGGATTAACCTTGGATCAATCATCAAAGCCGCGGAAATCCAGCCAATCTCAAGGCCTTGTCCACCACTTCCAGGGGATCGTGTCCAAGTACTCTAATGATCGGCTCTTTTCCCATATCGCCTGCATCATGTATAATGTCGGGCACCGCACCCACACTTTCAATGGCCCTCTTTACGCCCCATATCAGAGTAGAGCCTTCTCTGAATTTCACCTCTTCAGGTTCATCCTTTCTGGAAAACTCAGCCACCGAATAACCAAGGTCCTGTGCCCGCTTGAGATACTCGAGATCATGGCGTACATTCATGGCCGACCTGTATTCACGATCATGGGCCATAGCAGTCAATATTATCCTGGCCACATGGCTTGAACCCCCATATGCCGGACCCCTTATCCTGGCCACACCGTGCTCCAGGCCTACAATCCTTCCGGGAAAAGCGGCCACATCCTGCGTAGAACTCGCCCACGGAAGGGCATACCCAAGATTCATTTGAACCTCTGGGACCAGACATCGACACGGATGTGACAAAAGACGCAACCACGCCTTCTCAAGGGCTTCAATTACCGGATAACGGGCAATATCGTCTTCAATGACACTTAAAGGATTCGTTGGCCCTGTACCTTTGCCAACCGGCACCCCTCCCTTGATTGCCCGGGTCACAAATTCTTTGGCCTTTTGGGCTGCATTTACCATTCTAAATCCACGAGCCAGAAGCACCAAAAGTGCGGCAGAAAAAGTACAGCCGGTTCCATGGGTGTGTGGTGTGTGAATTCGGGGACCTGTCATTTCAAAAACCCCTTCTTCATGAGCAAGAACATCTACGGGATCCCGGTAATGGAGATGGCCCCCTGTAAGAATAACGGCAGGACAATCTGAGAGCTTGAGAAGATCAAGGGCGGCAAGCCGCATATTTTCGAGTGTCTTAATGCGCCGGCCAAGAAGGGCTTCAGCCTCCGGAATATTAGGTGTAAATACGTCCGCAATAGGAAGAAGTCTGGTCTTTAGGACATCTACGGCATCTTCTTCCAGGAGTCGATGGCCGTTTTTGGAAACCATAACAGGGTCTACTACCAGTATGGTGTCTTTATTAATATGCCGATCCAGACAATCAGCAACAATCTCTACAATTTCTGCCGAAGCCAGCATGCCGGTCTTGATAGCTGTTGGGCCAATATCCTCAAGTACGGCATCAAGCTGCTTCCTTACAAAATAAGGATCTACAGATTCAACAGCGTGGACCCCAAGGGTGTTCTGAGCAGTCAGTGCGGTAACAACACTTGAGCCATAGGACCCGAGAACCGTAAAGACTTTCAGGTCTTGTTGGAGACCTGCACCGCCCCCCGAGTCGGAACCGGCAATAGTAAGGACCGGAAAGGGTTTCATTTCCTCTCATTGGCCCCTGCCTCACGCCGGCCTTTTTTCATAGCTCTCTGATAGGTCTTTATCGCGCAGTATTCTCCACACATGGTACAGGTTGACCCCTGGTATTTCCCCCCCTCCTCACGATAGAGGCGGGCCTTTTGGGGATCTATGGAAAGATCTATCTGGGCCTTCCAGTCAAGGCGCTGTCGGGCCTCGGCCATCGTCCTATCTTTTTCTATGGCACCAGGAACTTCCTTCACTATGTCTGCTGCATGAGCAGCGATGCGGCAGGCTATCACCCCTTCTTTCACATCTTCCAGTGACGGCAACTTCAGGTGTTCAGCGGGTGTCACATAACAGAGAAAGTCAGCCCCGGCTGCTGCCGCAATGGCCCCGCCAATTGCACTGGTAATATGGTCATACCCGGGGGCGATATCGGTTGCCAGAGGACCAAGCACATAAAATGGGGCTCCGTGACACAACCTCTTTTCTAAAAGAATGTTGGCTGGTATCTGGTCCATTGACATGTGACCAGGGCCTTCAATTATTACCTGTACCCCCTTGTCCCATGCCCTCAGTGTAAGCTCACCCAAGACTATCAGTTCATGTACTTGTGCACCGTCTGTTGCATCCACCAGACACCCTGGCCGAAGACCATCACCAAGACTTAAGGTTAGCTCGTGCTCCCGAGCTATTGCCAGTATATCATCAAAGCGCTCAAATAGTGGATTCTCTTTCTGATTATACATCATCCACTCCAGAATAAAGGAACCTCCTCTGCTGACCACACCCATTAAGCGCTCTCTCATTTGGAGATGCTCCGCAGCCTTGAGAGTTAAACCGCAGTGAATTGTAACGAAGTCCACTCCTTCCTGGGCATGTTCCTCAATTATCCTCAGCAGGTCATCTACATCCATTTCACACACTGAACGCTTACGTCGCTGAACGGTCTCAACCGCGGCTTGATAAATAGGAACCGTACCCAGAGGTACGGGACAGGCGTCCCTGATAGCCTGTCGTATCTCTTTTATCGAACCTCCGGTAGACAGGTCCATTATAGTGTGTGCCCCTGCCTCCAGGGCCACTTTGAGCTTTTCCAGTTCGACTTCCAGTTCGGGATGATCCTTTGAGGTGCCTATATTTGCGTTAACCTTGGTGGAAATACCCTTACCAACTGCCAGGGGGCGGCTAAGCTCCACGTGCCTATTATGTGGAATCACAACTTCTCCATCCCCCACAGATTGAACCAAAATCTGCGGATCCAGACCCTCGTTCAGGGCACAACGCTCAACAAGTTGAGATATTATACCTTGTCTTGCTTGATCTTTTATAGTCATAAGAGAATCCTAATAATGACACAAAGGGTTTTCAAGATTATTTTCATGGATTATTAAGTTACTTCAGAAGACTAACTAATAATAACCTTATCCCCTTAGACCATGATTGTCACCAAAAGATCCGTCAAACTTCAACCAATACGAACTTTCTTTGCATTTAAAAGAGAACCATTAGGATATTTATGAAATACAGATGGCTTCGGGCGTTAATATATCTGTCACTCTCTGCCTGTATTATCATAAGTGCTCAAGCACTTATGATAACATTCCGGGGGGAGGCCTTCTGCGTTAACGAAGGATGTAAAATTGTAGAGACCCTGACACTTATTCCGCCTTTTTACTTCAATTTGTTGGGTGCTGCTTATTTCTTTACCATATTTTGTATTGCCTTAATGACAAGACGGCGGTCAGGGCCAGAA
>DQXT01000008.1 GCA_011042225.1 Deltaproteobacteria bacterium
GGTGGGCAAAATAGTCACCGCATCGTTGAGATTCGGGAGCAAAACAAGAACATTGACCACCGCGTGGCACCATGTGGCCAAAAAATAGACACAAAAATATTAACTGCAGGATTTAGGTATTATATCAAATCCACGGAAAACGTCGAGGACCCAACAGAAAGGCAATGGCCTCGGACTTACTATAGTATATTCAATTATCAAAAATCATGACGGGTTTGTTTTTGTGGAATCTGAGCAGGAAATTGGAACAAAATTCTTTATTTATCTGCATGCCCATGATGGAAAACATGGTTTTGAGGAAAAAAGACTGGAAAAGTCCTTAAGGGAAGCGGAAAAGTCCTTTTGATGGATGATGAGGATGTTGTCCTTGAGGTCGTCGGAGAAATGCTGAAAACTATCGGCTATGATGTTGAATTTGCAAAAGATGGATCTAACCATTCCCGGCGGAATGGGCGGCAAGGAAGCTATTCAAAAACTTATTGAAATTGATCCGGAAATAAAGGCAATAGTCTCTAGTGGTTATTCAACTGATCTTGTAATGGCCGAATACAAAAAATACGGCTTTTGTGATGTTGTTGCTAAACCATATACGATAGAAAAACTGAGCAGTAGCTTACATAGATCATTAAATTGATAGTACATTATTATGGAATCCCATTGGAAGAAATAACCCGACAGCTTGGAGTTTCTACGTATGCTATTTTCAAGGTACTTATAAGGAAAACCAGAGACTAGGTCAAGAAGCTAGTCAATCACCTCCCAGTCCCTAACAAATCAATATGGAATCGACTATTACCAACTTAACAGAACGAATCAGGGCCGCCAGAGGGGAATTACCCGCCGATCTGGTTTTTAGGGGAGGGGAATTCTTCAATGTCTTTGCCGGTACCGTTGAGACGGCTGATATTGCCGTCCATAAAGGGTTTATTATCGGTGTGGGAACTGGATATCAGGGTTTGGAAGAGATTGATGTAAGTCATAAAACGATCACGCCGGGGCTTATTGACGGCCATCTCCATATTGAGAGCAGCATGATGCTGCCCTCCGGGCTTGCCCAGGCTGTCATGCCCCACGGTACAACCACCATTATCGCCGACCCGCATGAAATCGCCAATGTGATGGGTATGGACGGTATCAGACTCATGCTGGAAGAGAGCCGGGACATTCCATTGGATATCTTTTTTATGGCCCCCTCTTGTGTCCCAGCCACTCATCTTGAGACCTCTGGTGCTGAAATTAAGGCAGAGGATCTGATTCTATTAAAGGACGAGGTTCGAGTTTTGGGTCTGGCTGAAATGATGAATTTTCCAGGTGTCTTGACCTGCCAGCCCGGTGTGCTGGAAAAGATCAAACAATTTGCAGACCAGATTATAGATGGTCATGCTCCCGGTCTGACCGGGCATGACTTACAGGCCTATATAACCGCCGGAATCAGGTCTGATCACGAGACCGTTAAGCTGGAAGAAGGGCTTGAAAAACTCAGCTTGGGCATGATGTTGATGATACGCGAGGGCTCCACGGCTAAAAACCTGGATGATCTGCTGCCTTTGGTTAATAAAAGAAACGAACATCGCTGCTGTTTTGTTTCGGATGATCTCCACCCCCTTGAAATAGCAGAGAGAGGGCACCTTAACCACATGATAGTCAGGGCCATAAGCAGGGGGTTGGATCCCCTTTCAGCCGTTAAAATGGCAAGCTGGAATCCGGCCCGATATTTTGGTTTAAAAGACCGTGGGGCCGTGGCGCCGGGTTATCGGGCCGACCTGATCGTCTTAAATGACCTTCATAAATTCAATATCGATCAGGTATATAAGAGAGGCCAAAAGATCGCGGATCAAGGTAAATTTACCGGCGATCAGGCGCAAGGTACGGTATCTTATCTTTCCTCCATGAATCTCGCTCCTTACTCAATAGAGGCCTTCAGGATACCCTATCGCGACCGAAAGGCCCGCATCATCCAAATCATTCCAGGACAAATAACGACAAAGGCGGTTTATGAAAAGGTCCCCCACCGAGACGGCCTGGTGAAGACCGATATTCAATCTGATACACTGAAACTCCTGGTTGCGGAACGTCACAAAAGGACGGGTAATATCGCCGTCGGGCTGGTAAGGGGATTTGGATTAAAGTCGGGTGCCCTGGCTACATCAGTAGCCCATGACTCCCATAATATCATTGCCCTGGGTGTATATGATCAGGATCTGTTTCGCGCTGTTCAGGAAGTGGAGGCCATGGATGGCGGGATGTGCGTGGTCATACACGGCGAGCTTGCGGCCAGAGTTCCATTACCGGTTGGGGGCCTGATGTCTGAGGAACCATTTCATAAACTGTTATCTCAGATGGAAGGGCTGAAGAAGGCCAAAGCCTTGACCGGGTGCTTTCTTCCAGAACCCTTTATGTGCCTGTCTTTCCTCGCTTTACCTGTCATTCCCGAGTTAAAATTGACTGATAGAGGCCTGGTGGACGTAAACCGGTTTGAGATTGTGCCGCTTTTTTTGGAGTAAAAGCCGAAAACGGTTGTCAATCGTTCACAGTCCGAATAATAATTCGGAGGGTTGCTAATCTGTTCGCCTTCATCAAAACAGATTTATAGTACAATTTTATGTTGCATTATTCTATCTCTTCAAAACTGAACTATTACAGTCATAACAGACACTCCGAAGGGCGTATTATAGATAAATAGCTTTAAGTAAGCATTCTACGGTCCGGAAACAAAAGTACTATTCGAAGCAATCCCCGGTACTTTCAACGCAAACATCTGGACAAGACTTATTTCTGGGTAAAAAGCAGCCCGCGTATCTATATTACTAACCCTGGCTCAGACTTGATTACCCACAGCTTCGGGGAGATGACCAATGCCCGGCATGTAGCCGATCAATTCAGAGACGGATTCCCCGATCTGTCTCGAGAAGAACGCGAAAACCGCGTCTATCAGGCCAACCCTCCGCACTTCCCCCCAGCGCGAACCTTACGCTCAGGCTGAAGGACCGCTCCTTCCCACCGGCCATAACAGTCAAATGGTCTGGCATTAGCAATAAAAGTATTCGAGACAAATTCAAGAACATCATCTCCTACATCATGTCCAAATTTGTCGTTAAATTTTTTGAAATGGTCTATATCTATGAATTAAGTGCCTTATATCGTGGAGAATACTGTGACATTATACTGACATAGGTATACGGAGACAAATCTGCTAAAAAGCGGAGACATTTTTCACTATTACCATGGTAATCGGGTAATACCA
>DQXT01000127.1 GCA_011042225.1 Deltaproteobacteria bacterium
AAGGTCTTCATGATAACTCCTTGAAAACTTCAGAAAACCGATAGTGAAGCTGAAGGAAACACCAGTCTGCCTCTACATCATCGGCCACGGTTTTGACAAACTCGCCGGGCCAGAAATGACCATGGAATAAGCAAATGGCTGTAGACAGCACAACCTTCAAAGAAATGGCGGTGGTCGAGTGAGAACCTGCCAGGTTCATGGATGATGTTTCTGCCGTAGAATGTATCTACAGAGTTTTCTCCAAATCTGTATGACAGTTTTACTGCATCCCATATATATCTCCCGGTGTTACCCCATTCACCGGGGCCAAAAACCCTTTTGTCACCGTAAGCAATGATCTGTCTGCCCCCCTTCAGTCTGAGTTCTTGACCAAAAAGATTTTTCAGCTCAAGATAGGTGTCAAATAGCTCCCAATTGTCTTTGTTTGGATTGTGTTCAAGTCCCAATCTTGAGTTATGGAAGGCGTCATCAGGAAGGGCCGCATCATAAGCCCTTGAATCCTGTAAGCCCGCAGAGATATGCACATTCTTGTGCGGATTAAAATCAAAGGTCAGCCGAATCCTTTGAAGCAGAGACCCGTCATACGAATCGCCTTCCGGGGGATTTTCCCCGTAATACTTCTGATTGAAGTTGTTCTTGTATTCCCACCTGTATCTTATATCAGCGTTAATCCTGAGCAGGTCATACGCAACAGTGGGAGAAGGGGTAAGGGCGAACAAAGTTAAAAACACAAGGCATCTCTTTCGCATACAATTCATATAAAAGAGTCGTACAAACACATTATTTCCCTCTGCGTTTTTCCCCGCCATTGCAGACAGACACATCTCGATATATCCATGGGCTCACAACATGGCGCTTTGATCAATTTTCAGTTAATTAAGGCCGGGGAAAAATAACTTGCTGATTCAAGGACCGAGTTGTTAAAAATCATATGAAGGAATATCCATAGTGCTCTATAATATAAAAAGGGCTTCAGTTTCATGGTTATATATATTTAGGAATAACGGTTGTCAAGACAAAGGCATGAACCGCAGAATGACTATCTTATGGTGAGCTTGAAGGTGTTATAATGAAGAGAAAAACAAGATCCGGATTCATGCCCTCTGACAAAGATCTGGATCCGGCTGATGTTGCGGTTAGAAAAGGCGGTTATGAATTAAAAGGGCGAATATGGATAGATGGTGCGAACGGGACCTTTCTCGGTTATGGCAGGGTGGTACTTCTTGAGCGTATAGCTGAATTCGGTTCCATTTCAAAAGCGGCAAAATCAATGGGTATGTCTTATAGGCACGCATGGGAGCTTGTGGATTCCATGAACCGCCAAGCGGGACGGCCTCTTGTTGAAACTTCTATCGGAGGAAAGAGGGGAGGGGGAACTAAACTTACCGACTCCGGTAGAGAAGCGGTTGAAGGCTTCTGGGACATCTATAAAAAATTTAAGTGTTTTTTGACCAAAGAGGGAACATCCCTCCAATTCTAATTATGCCATTATTCTAATCACGCTTTTCCTAATATTCAGGGGGCATATTCCTAAGCTGTGCCAGGGAAAAGACAGGGCCGTCTTTGCACACAAAACCGTAATACAATTCTGCCACCGTGATTGAGGGCAATCTTATCTGAGAAGGTGAAAGCTGTTTGAATCGTTCAACAATAATATAAATAGCCAACTGAGGCATAGTGATCACCTCCTTGAGATATGTTTATAAGTATATTTTATAATTGTCAAAGGGAAACAACCAAATCTGACTGATCTATTTATCAGTGACCGTTCACGGGATTACAACGACAGATTTACCGCTTGTAAGAATCTAACGCTCTCCTAAAAACGATTTTCTGACCCCATTCATTTTCAAGGAGGTTTTTTGCTTCATCCTATGTCGACTTGAATTCAGAGAGACGTGTGCACTCTACGAGGCGGTCCAGAGTTTTTGCGGTAAACACCTTGCCCCTGGTCGCAAGGATCATCTTCTTCATGTCCTCCCGGCGGACCCCGAAGCCACGACCGCCGATACAAGCGATGACCTCGTATTTCGGGTTGTCCTCGGAGCGACCGGCAAGGCTCAACTCGTCGAGATGCTGAATGCGCGTCACCTTGTCTCGGGCCGTACCGTCATCCTCAGTGACCTTCGCCTCGATAATGACCTGCGGGTTGAACTCACTGGGAATAATAAAGTCCGGCGTCTGATCGAAGCCCTCGATTCGTTCCGCGCGCTTGGTCTTGCGGAAACTGACGCCTGCCTTGGTAAGGACATCCTCAATTGCTGATTCCAGGCTGTCGCCGATGAGTTCGCTTACAGAGTCTCGATGTCCGGCAAAGGGCCTTCCAAGGAATCGTTCATACAGCAGCATGGCATAGGGAACGCCTATTCCAGCCAAATTCTTGATGCCATCAATGCCATTTCTGGTATCGGCCTTGTCCAGGCGATGAAGCTGATCTTCATCCATTTCGGGAATACCTGCCGCCAATAGCTGGCATGCGGTTTTGACCATCGCCTTGAGCCGTTCCTTGGTAACGCCGTTGGTGTTGAGTTCCGTTTCAGGGTTCATTCGAACTTTCCGGTCCAGCGAGCGCACGAAGCCCTGGATAACCGATATGCCGGTTTTCTGCGTCGTGATATAGCCCCACTCAGGAGGCGTGAAACCAAGCATTGAGCGCAGAACCACGATTGAGATCGGTTCGGAAACCATCACCGGAAACACTTTTTCCGGATCGAGTTGTGAAAAACCCGCGGTTGCAGACTTCAGTGCTTCGTATCCACGCTCGAAGACAGGATATTCAACAAAGCCCATCCCCTTGGGCATGACAAGGAATTCCGACTCCAGGCATGAAAACACGGCATCAACATAGCTTTCAGGGTCCTGGAGAATTTCCTTCAAGGAAACTTCAAAAGGAAACGTCGGCATATTCGGCTCCATATTCTGCAACGCTTTCGTGCACAGCGAACAAGGGCATATCCTTTGTCGTTGCTGCTCTGTCGTAATCCATGAACTTTTC
>DQXT01000012.1 GCA_011042225.1 Deltaproteobacteria bacterium
GCCCTCTTGTTTATATGCAAATAAGATTTAGTCTACCCAGACCCGGTGACAGCCGCAACAAAATGGTGGCCTCAAGGACCGCTCTCTATTTTTGAATACATGTGTCTTATAGAAAAATCTTGACCACAGCGGGTCTGAATGCCTGCAGGTGCACCTGGCAGCTATCATGCCTTCGGATTATAAATAATAAGAAATCACTACAGTCTTTTTATCTTTCAAATGATAGACATCTATCCCGCGATTGCCGCTATCTCCTTTTTTGCAGGTCTGGTGCAGGGTCTTACCGGCTTTGGCTCGGCTCTGGTGGCCATGCCTCTGTATTTAATGATATTGGATGCCAGGACTGCAGTGCCGTTAAGTATACTTAACGGTGTCATTATCACCATCTACCTGTGTCTCCAGCTCAAACGGCATCTGGACTGGAGAAAAATTTTGCCACTGCTGCTGGGATGCCTGCCAGGAATCGCGGCAGGTGTATATCTGCTTAAAAGTGCAGACAACACCTGGATAAAACTCCTCCTGGGTGTGCTGCTTATAGGCTATGCCTTGTTCAGCCTGAAATTCAAGCCAAGGGCCATAAAGATGCCATCCTTTGGTCCATATGCAGCCGGGTTTGCCACAGGTGTCATAGGCAGCGCCTTCAGTGCAGGCGGGCCGCCGGTTATTATCTACACCATGCTTGCCGGATGGTCCAAGGACAGCATCAAGGCCACACTTTCAGGCCTTTTTCTAATAGCAGGCATTCTCATTGCCTGTGCACACTGGTTTTCCGGCCTGACCAACTGCCTGGTATTACAATACCTGACAGTCAGCGCCATACCGCTTATAGGGGGGGTGTGGTCAGGATCGCGCATATATTCTCGAACAACGACAGAATCCTATATCCGGGTCATCTTATTTTTGCTTATCGGCCTGGGAACGCTTATGATTACTTCTGCAATGGGCCTAGTGTCCAAGATATGACAATACAAGGCATACGTATTCCCCGATAGATACACTTTAGGTGTGCCAGAGGACTTCAGGCCCACCACCGGGCTTTACACCTCTCAGGCCTTCTTGACCTCAATCGGCTTAACGTTGGCCTTCGGCATTGCCCTTCTTGGTATTTTGATGGTCAGAACGCCATTTTTGAAGGTCGCCTGGATGTCATCCTTCGCGGCGTCTTCAGGCAGAGAAAGTACTCGCCGGAACGAACCATAGGATCGTTCAACACGGTAGTAATTCTTGTCTTTTTCTTCTTTTTCCTGGTTCTTTTCACCACGGATAATCATGGTGTTGTCTTCAAGTTCCACTTTGATGTCTTTTTCATTTACCCCAGGGACTTCCATGTTAATGGAATATTCCTCATCCGTCGCTCCTATATCTAGCTGTGGCTTCAGCATTCCGGCAGCAGGGTCGTGAGTAAAAAATTCCGAACGGAAAGGTGACAGTCCGAAGCCTTTAAAGGCATTTTCAAAAAGCCTGTGCATCTCGTTATGCAGTTGGATAATTGGGTTTATTGCACCGCTCTGGGGATAGGCGGTCTGAACATCTCCACCCTTCACCGGCACAATGGAGCCGGTTTGTTCTTCTTCTTTTTTGAACCAGTTCCATGGAACGAGTTTCTTGATATCCATATTGACCTCCTCTTATCTGTTTTCTGGTCTCTTAACAAAAAGCAGGAAACCACCCCCAAGGTGATTTCTCGCTCTTTTTACTTTTTTCTGTCTGCAAAGAACCGGAAGAAAGTAGCAACCCGATTTCCTTTAATATCCGTTCTTTTTTCTTTAAGCGGCCTTAATCTCTATCTGTTTCGGCTTGGCCGCCTCTGATTTCACCAGATGGAGGCGCAACACACCATCCTTAAGTTCAGCATTTATCTTGTCCACGTCTATTGTCTGCGGTACTGAAAAGGTCCTCCGATACTCAATATTGCCAAACTCTTCCCACTGGACTGCCCCGGCGGCTTCAATCTTTCTGACGCCACAAAGAGAGAGCTTACCGTTATCGATATTGACCGTAATGTCCTTCTTGTCAACCCCGGGCATATCCGCGTGCAGCAGAATTTCATCATCGTTTTCGTAAATATCGACAAGGGGGGCCAGCGAAGGGATATCACGGCTTCTTTCCGGTAAAGACTTTTCCCCTTTCACAAGTTCTGTTTTATTGCTCATGTTAACCTCCTATTCATTCTCGTTTCTTAGCTTTCAGGTTGATCAATTAATTGGAATCTGCTTCGGCTTTGCCGCCTCTGATTTCGGTAGCGTAAGAGTGAGCAGGCCGTTCGCCAGCTTTGCATCTACCTTGTCCGTATCTACCTCTGAAGGCAGCGTGAAGCTTCTGCTGAATGAGGCAGTGCCCCTTTCCACCCTATGAGCCGAATACCCTTTTGGGGCATCAGATCTGCGCGAACCGCTGATCTCAAGATAATTGCCCTGCACCTTGATATTGAGATCGTCCTTTGTGATACATGGAAGCTCGACTTTCATTTCGAGATGGTCACCGGCATCATAGAGATTTGTACTGGGACCGGTTTGAAATGCGTCCCAGGCCGCAGGGAAGCCTCTGAATCCGCCATAATCAGGGAATAATCTGTTCATTCTGTTTTGAAGCAGATCCATGGCATTGAACATCCGATCTATATCACTCCATTTTGTCCACATAATCTACCTCCTTGATTAATTTTGTATTGAATTCTTTTCTGTCGTTATTTTTTTACGTATCTGTTTTCCGTCTGCGTAAAATCTAAGTATGGGGAAAACGCTAGTCAAGATCATATTATTTATTTACTAAAGTTTCGCAGTTGTTATTATTAACTGCTCCATGATAATATTTTCTAATATATCAATAAGTTCCAAAAAGTTATCAGGGTCAATTTTAGTACAAACTAGTGGACTTGACACAAACATA
>DQXT01000142.1 GCA_011042225.1 Deltaproteobacteria bacterium
ATAGGATTTCCACGGGCCCCCTTGAAGGAACAAACAACAAGATCAAGACAATGAAGCGACAGGCTTATGGATATAGAGACATGGAGTTCTTCAAACTCAAAATTCCGGGACTTCATGAGACCATGTACGCTTTAGTCGGATGAACCTTAAATAACCGCTCCGGGATGAAAAAAAATCGTTGAGAGCACTGGATTGACAAAATATACTATTTCAGATGGCTATATTTAAAAGCCAATTGATCCGGCCAAGTTGATTGAACTAATCAGGGAAGTTTTAAAGATAAATAAACAAAGACAAATTTAGAAAACAGGCTTCCAAAATGATAGATTGAGACGATTTTTTAAAATCGTCTCAATCTATTGTCGATATTGATTAGTGCTCTTCTACCTCTTCCTCCCAACCGGTTATCATAGTTATGATATGTGCCCAGAAGGTATGACCCAGAGTAGCCAGATACATATGGACAAAGAGAAAAGCAGCAAAGCAGCAGGCTACCAGGAAATGTATCCCGATAACTATTTTTACCCCACCTAATACCACCATCCACTGCTGTGTAATCAGCAGAAGCAGCAGGCCGGACAACAGGACGAGCGGCACAAGAGTCATCATGATCATCAGATATGCCCCTTTCTGCATGGGGTTGAACTTGTTATCAGGCGTGGGGTGATGCGGGTTAGGCCCACCCTTGAAGTAGTTGAAGCCGTAGAACAGCATCTGTCTTATGATACCGGTCTTCAGGTCGTTAAGAGTGGGTACATAAAGCTTAATCAGGCTCTTATCAATAAAGACGTAATATGAAAACCATAGCAACCAATCGATACACACGAAGATCCCGGTAAAATCATGAACTATTACCGCTGTTCTATAGCTGCCGAAGAGATTAATATACTCAGGAAACCTGATCTGAGCCCCTGTAATACATAGAATTGTTATTCCAATGGCGTGGATCCAATGCCATATCCTCACTGTAAGAGGATTAAGATAAATCATTTTTGGCTTTTCCATGATCAATGTTTCCTCCTGTTTTTTCTAGTCAGAATTCTAAAAGTGCCGTGGAGGCTGGCCGCGCCCAAACCGCCGGCTATGATCAACAGGCCCAGAATACTGAGAATGTTGTTTCTGGTGGAGCCCACCATATAGAAGTCAGGAGTAGCAAACAGGGGATCAAGTAATGCTCCTTCTTCAACAGCAAGCTTGCTGAAGGTACCATCTTGATTGGGAAAGGCTACATAACAAGTCTGCATGGCTTTGGGTCCTGCAGCATGGCAGAAAGAACAATCCCTGCGGTCTTCAAATACTCCGTAGACGTGACTTGATGTTTTTGTTGAAAGCACTCCCCAAAGTCCTACGCTATCATATTTTGAATTCCCATTAAACTCCTTCAGCTCTGCTGTTGCGATGAAGCCGTCACCGTTGGCATCTATGAGAGATTGGACTCCCTTATCTCCGACTAATTGCGTAAGGTCCCGGTAGGTCGCGAGAGCAATTCCGCCTTTTTTATCTGGTTCGACATCCTCTCTTTTCTCAATATACATTGTGACTACAATGCCTTTTGAATCGGTATGGCAGCTAATGCACGTAGTCGCCTGCATATGGAGCTTGTTCCGCAGGAGCCATTCAGAATGCCCCGCTCCCTCGTGACAAGCAATACACTGTTTATTTTTTTCAAAATCCGAGGTCTCAAGGTGGCTTATAACTTTATGGGGGCTGTGACAATCCGAGCAAACAGCGTTTTTGGAATGGTGACTATTTAAATATTCTTCAACGGCTTCGTCATGACACATGCCACAACTTTCATCAGGAGACTTGAGCCCTTGAACTGCATGGGGATCGTGACAGTCTATACATTCCGCATTACCGGCATGAAGACCCCTTGCCAACTCATCAACAGCATCTTCATGGCACATGTCACAGCTTTCTTTTTCGGGCTGAACTCCATCATCCGGGTGATCATCAGTTACGTAATGGCAGGATCCGCAACCATCTTCCGCATGTTTTGTGCTGGCGAACTGTACACCGTCCACATATAGAGGACCCCCTTCATCAAAAAAGGAAGAATCGCCATGGCATTCCAGACATTCATCGGTTTCCATGGCACTCGACGAGTTGATGCCGATGCCGGCCACCGACATCGTGAAACCGAAAATACATATTATGAGAAACTTTGCTTTGAGCACCATCCTACCTCTCCTTCTCACTATAGAACCTAGTATAGCTTTTAATAAAATTGCCATTGTGCGGACATTGTCACAGCAATCTCGTGACTTGGTTTGTGTGCCTTGTCAAGTATTGTTTTGTTGCTTTACTCACCGCAATAACAGCTGAAAATTTTCTTACAATGCAATACTTAAGAGGTTCATGTGCGAGCATACTCCGACGTCCTTTGCTGAAACAAAAATTTCGCACAAGACTTGATGAAATAGCTATGCACCCCCGCTAAGGGTGCAAATCCAAACAAAAGTTCAAGATATAAACACCGCTTTCATCATCTCTCATATTATTACAGATTTACGGAAACCGCAAAAGCGGTAGTTAAAAGAAAAACCAATGCAAGAATTATTTTTTATGTTCTCTTAATGGTATCCCCTCCTTCTTATTTTGTTATTTGTTTTAAAATTATTTTTATAATACGTCCATATTAAATTATAATAAATAATGTTATTTTAAAATTACTTTGTAACCTGCTTGAAAGAAATTGGCAATATCAGTCTGACCGCCCAGGCAAATCTTTTTTGTTTTTTATAGAGCGTGAGATCAAATCATAAGTGAGATTCCGCATAATCTCAATCGATTCTGTCTTATGTCTAGAGCATATTCCTGTGCTTGACAAGCCCAAATGGCCCTGCTACTACAAAAACAGGTGTTAGTA
>DQXT01000124.1 GCA_011042225.1 Deltaproteobacteria bacterium
CTACCGACACCACTGATGTGTCCACCCTTGATGTCTCAAATATCCTGACTGAGACCGCATCAGACCTCGCTATCAACAAAATTGACGAGGCATTAAGTGATGTTAATACGTTCAGAGGAACCCTGGGTGCTATCCAGAATCGTTTTGAATCGACTGTAGCAAACCTCCAGAGTGTCTCCGAAAACATATCCGCAGCCAAATCCCGTGTCATGGATGCGGACTTCGCGGCAGAAACGGCCGAGATGACCAAGGCCCAGGTCCTGCAACAGGCGGGTGTTGCCATGCTGGCCCAGGCCAATATGCTGCCCCAGGCAGTGCTTAGCCTGCTTCAATAGTGAAGAAGGCTGTAAACTGGAAGTAAATAATATCAGGTCAATATCCCGCTTCCTGAAAATGGAAGCGGGATATTGTTAGATTTCGGAAAAAGTACCGATATTATTTTTTCCCGTTCCCCAATCTTTACCGCTTAGGCCTTTGATTTCCGGATGTTATGCGTTAGATATCGTTTATGAAATAGGCACCGTCTTAAACCTTATAACAAGACTCCAAGTTCCAGTTTAGTACTCTTTTCCCGGTACTATTATGTCTTTAGTTTTGCAGTAAAATTCAATATATTCAGCTATTTATTTAAAAAATTTCGGCACAGAAAGCTCAAGTTTTTTGGGAAATTGCCGATAATAAATATTAAGAAAAAAGTAAGTAAGGTGTAAGCCACCAGAAGAAATAGGACTGACTGGGGCCAAGTCTCCTAAAATCAAAAAGGGAAATTATTATGTCTATTTCAGTCGGGGGTCTCATATCCGGCCTTGATACCAACGGTATAATTGACCAGCTCTTGGCTTTGCAGCAGAAACCCATTGTCAGGCTCCAACGGCAGGAGGCTGGTTATCAGGTTGAATTGTCTGCCTATGGGGGCATGCAGGCCGTCCTGAACAGCCTCAAATCCGCTATTGAAGGTCTTGATTCCGTAAGCGACTTTACCAATTTTTCCGCCACTTCGGGAGATACCGACCTTTTTAGTGTATCTGCCGATGAAAATGCCGCAGCAGGTTCGTATGACGTTACGGTGCATAATCTCGCCAAAGTTCATAAACTCACGAGCGAGGCATTTACAGAGACAGAGGCAGTAGGTGGAGGGACCATACAACTCCGCCTGGGCGATGCCGCCGCTGTGGACATCTCCGTATCCGGCACGGACACTATAGCGGATGTGGCTCAGTCAATAAACGATGCGGATGCCGGCGTGAATGCAGCGGTTGTCTTTGACGGCACAAATTACTTTTTGACCCTGACCGGCAAGGAGACAGGGGCTGCGAATCTCATAGATCTGACGGTGACAGACGACGATGGAGACAGCACGGATTTGAGCGGGCTCTCAAGACTGGTCTACGAGGTGTCGGGCGATACGAAAAACCTCAACAACACCCAGACCGCCGAGGATTCCATGATCACTGTGGATGGCGTGTCCAACATCAGCAGGGACACCAATGTCATAGATGACGTAATTCAAGGCATAACCATTACCCTTGAATCCGCGCCCGCCACTGACAATGAGGCCGTTCTGACAGTAAGCAGAGATACATCAGCTATTGTTTCCAAAATCAACTCTTTTGTCAGTGCATACAATGGGGCACTTGATTTATTTGAGACCTATCAAAACTATGACTCTGATGCCGGAACCGCCGGCGTTTTGCTTGGTGACGCCACTACAAATCATATACGCACAAGTCTCGAAAACCTGATCACAGACGCAGTTCCAGGGGTCGAATCACTCAGCCGGCTGGAAAATCTTGGTATCACACTAAATTCAGAGGGGCGGCTGGAGGTCGATTCTTCCACCCTTAACAATATGCTTGATGATCATTTTGACGATGTGCTCCAGTTTTTCACCCAGTCTACAGAAGGCTCTGAAGGATTTGCCGTACGCATGGTGGATGACATGGACGCCATACTCGATTCCGGATCGGGGTTACTGGCTGTTAAGACAGACGGCATCCAAAACAGCATAGATGATATAGAGGATCAGGTTGAACGTATGGAAATGCGAAACTCCATATGGGAAACGCGCATAAGGGCCCAGTTCAATGCATTGGAATTACTCCTTGCAGAGTATCAGACTACGGGAGATTATTTGAGCCAGCAGATCGTGGGGCTGCAGAATCTGAATGACTACATATCAAATCGATAAATACCTGATTAGAGAAAGGGACTAATCTGATGAAGTCCTCAAAATACAACGGCCATAGAAATATAATAATCAATACCAATAACAGAAAGAACAAATCGGAAATAACGGGAGACTGAGAGCATT
The DNA here is from genome assembly GCA_011042225.1 of Deltaproteobacteria bacterium. Classification (GTDB taxonomy): domain Bacteria; phylum Desulfobacterota; class Dissulfuribacteria; order Dissulfuribacterales; family UBA3076; genus UBA3076. Next base: position 2,312 of record DQXT01000124.1, read on the forward strand.
GCAACCTGAGACATATAAAACTCTGTACACGCACCTTCTTAATCTTAATGCCAGAGTAAAAGCGGCCCTTGGTCAAGATGATGCACAAACGTTCATGGAGTTGGCTGAAGAACACAGGAATGTAATGAATAAGCTCGAGCAGAAGGGCCTAAGCCAGGATACCGAGCTGCTGGAACTGGTAGAAAAGGCACGTGAACAGGTTAACGAGGTTGCTGCGGAAATCGGCAAATATCTAGATGAACTGAGCCAACAGCTAGTAATGTTTGAAAAGAAAAAAAGGGCCTCCGCGGCTTATGCCGAAAACGATCAATACCGAGGCATCGGTACACCGCATTCTGAAATCTAAAAAAGGAGATCTCTTATGACAGGCGCCTACACATCCTATAATAATTCAATGATCCATTTGACTGACAGGAAAGACAAGGTCTTATTGATGCTTTATGACGGTGCGCTCAAATTTGTGAGATTTGCACGGATAGGGATTGAA
>DQXT01000044.1 GCA_011042225.1 Deltaproteobacteria bacterium
ATTCCAGGGCAATCATTCCAGGGCAATCACCTGTTAGAAGCAGCTGAAAACTGGACTGATTTCGCTTCAAAAGTGGACTCGAAAGCCATCAAGAGGTAAGTCCAGAGTGTGAACCAAAGCATCATTCCACCAAATACGAATGTTCATCGTGCTCTTTTCCTGATCAGGAATCATATGAATATCAACAAGTTTGTGGAGAGGTGTATTCGGGACCTGGATCTCGTGACTGAACAGAGAAATGCGGCTGTAAGAATTGACTCTTCTTTGCTCTCGCAAACAGAAAACATCATCAAGGGAAGTATAAGGTTTAGGAAGAGATAAAGGCCTGAGAAGGCTGTTGCCTTCAGTCAATGCCCTCTCGAATCGAATGCGGGGGATTTCTCCGGTGGTGGAATGGACCTGATGATTGTTGTAGCGATCAAGCTCTTCTCGGTGGTTCAGGATCTTGTCAGAGGGGCATTCAGTATTTCCGGGGCTCTGGATTGAACCTTTCTGAGGGGATGTGCAAAAAAACCCCATATAAGGTTTTCAAGATGACATGATTTTCTCTTCTAGATCTCTATTGTGGCTTGCTGAATTATTTTTCTTCAATTATCCACTGGGCACACATGTTTTCAACAAAATGGCGCCAACCACAATTATGAATAGGATTAGAATACTAATCATCGCTGAGCGGGAAGGACGGACAGTGTAGAGTGGCCATTTAATAATTTTCGTGACTATATAGCCAGCCAGTAGTGCACCTAAAAACAAAATACTGAAAGGACTGATGCGCTGATGTTTGATATAGTCAAGAACGGGATTGGCTACTGCACCGACCAATATTAATATCCATCCTATTATGATCCAGATTGGAGGTTTTTCTTTTGATTTCATTTTTTAACACCCACAAGCCCAACAGAAGCAGTAAGACCAGGCTCCGCCACAATAGAGGACACAGGTATAAACTGCGAAGCATGAAACAATTGTGAACGGACAGAGGATCAACGCAGCAGCGCATACCGCAAGCCCATAGCCAGAACAGCCCCAAAGCCCCAGGCATTGGATCAGAATAGAAGCAGTACACGTGGAGGACTGGGTAGTTGCTGCCAGGCCTAAATTATTTGCTTCTAGGCTGCCGCTGAAGGACAAGACTTCTCCATTTTCAACAGTATATAGCCTGGCCTTTGTCAGATCTTTTTTGTTTAGAAACTTTACCATACTTGTCTGAGTATTACTGTCATTTTTTGTGTATTGCAATACTGCTAAGTTTTTATCGGGATCGGTGAAGGGAATGCTGATGACAATCGCATTTTGGCTTCCATCTGCCCACGACAAAGATGTCACGCGAGATTCTTTCATGACAGGATGATATGTTCTAAGTTTACTTGTCAACAGGTGTGCATCATGGGATTGCAATACCTGTGAAATCATTTCTGACGCTTTTTTACCTTTGATAACCTCCATAACTATATCGTCTGGAACGTCCAAAATGGCTCGAACTGTAGCATCTCTTTCCGTATATATTTGATTGATTTCCGGAAAAAACTTATGGAGTTTATCTAAGACAGGGACAATACTAAACCCTGCAAAAACTTGTAAAAACTTACGCCGGGAAAATTTGTTTTTATTCATTGTTCTCCTTCCATAAATCGATTTATGTTTGCTAAACCTATTAGCCCGTATTCGATGGTGGAGTAAGTTCTTTGCAGTTGCTTAGAAGGGGGTTGCTTGTTTCGCTCCTTTCGGCCGATGAGGTAACAAATGATGAAGTAGCAATATGATGAGCAGCACAATGCCCCATATCGATGCTAAAACGACCAATCCAATAGTACTATTTGGGTGGCTCAAACTTGTTTGGATTGCTAGAAGTTTATTTATTGTGAGTGCTCCACCTTTGAGAGCGAACATGAGAAGGACTAATCCCATGAGAAAAATGTTTCGATAGACTAACCGCCATTGAACAGGGATCACGTGCTTAAAACAGCCGCAGTCGTTGTCCATCTCTCTCACCAGGCTCACCGTAATTGTTACAGCAAATACCAACAATAAATTAAAAGCAATGACTGAAACAGCCTGGGGCAAAAGTCCAAACACAAGCATCACACCTGCCAGAATCTCGAGTATCGGGAGAAAGTGAGCAACGAAAGTAGCTATACTGACCGGCACGAGGTCATAGCCAAGGACAGAATGAAGGAATTTGTTTTTTCCATTACGGATTTTCCCGATTCCAGCTATGAAAAAGGTTGCTCCGATAATAAAACGCCCGAGAATCGCAACAAGTGAACTGATTACATATATCAGCGTTCACCTCCTTATCAAATTTATCAAACCTTGCCCATTTCATTTTATACATCAGTAATTCATACTCCTTGTTACGTTACCTCCTGTATGTGATCTCATAGGATAATTAGAGCCAAAAATATAATTTCAGTGCAGCAAGATTACTAACACGCGGTTTCCGAAAAATGTGGCAGATGTGATTTTGAATGGTGAAGATGCTAATGTCAGGTGCTGTACGATGTCTTTGTTTTTTGGCCATTTGCGATTTGCGCAAGCACGTCTTTCTCTCGACTGGTTAACTGATGTGACATGTGATCATTTCATTCGCCGAAGGATGGTAACAATAATCATCAAAATTAATAAAAGCCCAGCTGCGGGGAGTATCGCTCCCCCTGCCCCAAATAAAAACAGGGCACTGAATAGAAGGAGAGTTACCAAACCGAGCCAAGCAATTAGCA
>DQXT01000045.1 GCA_011042225.1 Deltaproteobacteria bacterium
AATGCATCTTCTTCATGAACCTTAATAAAAAGGGGCTCGGCCCCCAGAAATCGAGCGTAATTGGGATAGCATGGATAATGGGGATCTGACATGATTATTTGGTCCCCTTTATCTAAAAGCGCTGAAATAATCAAAAGAAGAGCTGGAGATGTACCAGAAGTAATTATTATCTGATCAGGCTCTATACTGACTCCATGTTTGTCAAAATACCATTGGCAAATGGTTTCCCTGAGTTCAATAATACCCTGGCTGTGGGTGTAGTGGGTGTAGCCTTTCTGGATAGCCTCTATTCCTGCCTGACAAATGCATTGAGGAGTGGGGAAATCAGGCTCTCCAATTTCAAGGTGAATAATATGGTGGCCCTGTTTTTGTATTTCAAGCGCCTTTTCCATCACGTCCATGACTATGAAGGAAGGGATTTCCAGGGCCTTGTTGGTCATAAGTCCTTTCATTTTCTCCTCGATGGCTAGTAAGATTTTTTTATGAGCTAGGCTGCTGGTCCAATTTGAGTCTTTCCAAAAGCCTTTCTGCCTCTTTGCCGTACGGACCATTCCTGTCGGCCCTTATTGTCTCGAGTAACTCCTGAGCGGCTTCTTTTTTTAACTTCAAGGTCAGGTACAACTTTCCAAGATGAAGATGGGGAACCGGGGCGCCAGGGGCAAACTGAATGGCCTTCTTGTATGATTCTACTGCCTCATCCCATTTCTTGAGCCTCTCGTATGCAAGACCCATGTTATCGTGGGCAACGCTGTAACCGGGGAATCTTTCGATGGCTTTTTGGTAATAACGAATGGCCGTCTCATATTGACCCTTAATGTGGTAAACATACCCCAAGTTTGTATAAGCAATATATGGAGTTCTATACGTAACCGTCTCAGCAGCCTTTTTGAACAATTTGATGGCCTTGTCATAATCTTTATTGAGAAGGTATACGGTTCCCAGATTATTGGCAACTTCGGGGTAATCGGGCTTAAGGCTCAAGGCCTTTTTAAAGTGATCTATTGCCTGGTCAAGTTTTCCGAGATCTCTATAAGCCAAGCCCAATGAATTTTGGATTTCAGGATCATCAGGGGCCAGCTTCTCAGCTTCAAGTAGTTCTTTAAGTCCCTCCTCTATCCTGCCGTCCATCAATAAAGAATTACCAAGGTCTTCTTTGGCACGAGCCTTCTTTAGTACGACACCACGGTCTTGGGCGCATGCAGATAGGGTGAGACAAAGCACAACTGCCCAATATACCAACCATTTCTTTTTTTTCATATCAAATAACCTTATTGAGGGCGTATTCGATTATTCCTTCGGCGCCGGCCTGCATAAGTCTTGGAATGAGATCCCTCACCATGCCAGAGTCCACTACTACTTCCACTGAAACCCATTTTGAATTATAAAGTTCAGCTATTGTGGGTGCGTTCAGGCTGGGAAGGATATTCATCACTTCCTCCATTTTTTTTGCCGGAACATTCATTTTAAGTCCCACCATATTTTCCGCCTTCAGGGCCCCCTGAAGAAGCAAAAAGATTTGCTCAATTTTCTCCTTTTTCCAAGGGTCCTTGATAGCCTGTTTGTTAGCTATAAACTGTGTATTAGTCTGCATCAGTTCGTGTATGATTCTGAGCCCATGGGCCCTTATGGTGCTTCCTGTTTCTGTTACCTCCACGATGGCATCTGCTAAACCAGCTACCACCTTTGCCTCGGTGGCACCCCAGGAAAATTCCACCTCCACATTGATATGCTTTTCCCTGAAATATCGCTTGGTGAAATTTACCAGTTCGGTAGCAATCTTTTTACCTTCAAGATCTTCAAGGCTTTTTATCTCGGAATCTCCAGGGACCGCTAGTACCCATTTTGCTGGGTTCTGGCTAACCTTAGAATAAACCAGGTCACCCACCACGTGGACATCTGATTCGTTTTCTTCTATCCAGTCTCTTCCGGTAAGCCCTGCATCCAGAGTTCCTCGCTCTACATATCGTGACATTTCCTGAGCTCGACACAGACTGCACTCTATGGTGGGATCATTTATATCTGGGAAGTAACTCCTAGAGTTCACCGAGATTTTCCAGCCGGATTTCTCAAACAGATTAATGGTAGCGTTTTGAAGGCTACCTTTTGGTATGCCCAATCTAAGTCTTTTCATTTTTTATACACCTTTTCAGGATCGAATACCTTGTCGCTGCAAATACTAATATGACCGCCGTCTTCTAGTCGCTTATGGAAGCAGGTACGGTAACCCGTATGGCATGCAGCCCCTCCAATTTGGTGAACCTTGAGAAGGATCGTATCATTGTCACAATCAATACGAATTTCTTTGATTTTCTGTACATGGCCTGAGGTTCCGCCCTTGTGCCACAATTCGTTTCTGGAGCGGCTCCAAAAGTGTGCTTCCCTTGTTTCAATTGTTTTATTCCATGCTTCCTCATTCATGTATGCAAGCATTAGAACCTCGCCGGATTTGTAGTCCTGGACGATAGCCGGAATCAGACCGTTTCCCTTTTTGAAATCTAACATTTGGATATACATTTCTCCTGTGCACTAATTAGT
>DQXT01000104.1 GCA_011042225.1 Deltaproteobacteria bacterium
CGCTTCCACCATTTTACCCCAAAAATCATCGCTGCTTCTTCAATTTCTCGGCCAAGTTGTAGTATTGCGTTAATACCTGCTCTTGAAGCAAAAGGTAAATATTTTACGGAGCCCACCAATACGAGAATCGCAAAAGTCCCGTACAGAGGGGGGATTATTCCTCGCTGAACTGAGAACATGGAAAGATATATTGCACCAAAAGCCATACTTGGAATCAAATAAGGGAAAAAAGCCAATCTATCAAGCATGTTTGAAGCTTTTGTCCCTCTTTTTTTCGCCACTGCATAACCGATGAGCATTCCAACTGTGCCGGCAATGAAGGCAACCAGTATAGAAAGCGAGAAACTGTTCCACATACCATGATAAATATATTTGTTTTTAAGTATTCCCGGTTCACCACTGGCTATGTCTGGACGCCCCTCACCAGTCCAGAATATCGTAGAAAAATTACTTAAGCTGTAATTTCCAGGTTCAACCAAGAAGGATTGAACGGCGAAAGTCACTAAAGGAATTACAGAGATGCTTATTAGTATTAAAAGCATTACGGCTGATATAAGAGTTTTTGTTTTCCCAAGGTTCACCAGAGAGATGTTTGAGCTCTTACCTGTTACTGTGGTAAATCCTTTTCTCTTGCCAATGATAATTTGATTTATCGTTAGAATCACAGTCCCGATGATTATCATTGTTGAAGCAATTATATAGCCTGCGCCTGGATTGACCCCGTTTAGTGTTCTGAATAACTGTGTTGTAAGAACTTGAAATCTCACCGGTCCCCCAAGAAATGCTGGTACCGCAAATGCGCTCATTGAGCTCGAAAAAACCAGCAAGAATGTTGAAAGCACGGCGGGCATTACGATTGGAAATGTTATCCTCCGCATTATTTTTAACCGCGAGGCTTTTAATATTACTGCCGCTTCTTCGAGATTTGCGTCCATATTCCTCAGAATTCCTCCAACGAGTATGAATGCAAAAGGAGCATAATGCATTCCCAGGGTCATAACAATAGGGAAAAAACCATAAGCGATCCAATCAGGAGTAGTGATACCTGTCAAGGCGGTAAAAAGTCCTGGAGCACCTCCAATGTTACTGTTTTTAAGGAAATTCAGCCAGGCCATGGCGAGTGTCCAGGAGGGCATGATGTATGGGAACAACATGAGCGTTGAAATGGCTTTCTTGAATTTAAGGTTGGTCCTTGTTACCATCCAGGCAAAGAAACCTCCGACAATTAGCGAAAAAGCGCATACTGCCAGAGAAACCAGCGTCGTGTTCAACAACGGTTTGTAAAAAAGATTCTTGCTCGATCTGCTGTTGAATACATAATTCCAATGATAAAGCGTGAAATCGCCGGCACTTGACCCCCTTATCCTACGAACTTCGGAGGAATGAACAGTGAAGGTATCAAAGGCAATTGAAAATAGCGGAACAATGGTCAAATACACAAGAGTTAGTAGCAAAATGACAAGAATAACATTTTCTGGTTTATTGAAGAAGGCAAAAACTCTATTCAGGATTTTTGTCATAAATTACCTCCTTAACAACAAAACGGGCTGCTTGGGACACATGCAGCCCGCGAAGATCTAAATTAGTATGCGTATTCGTTCCAGAATTCTTCTACGTCTATTCTGTGATTGAAGAGGAATTCAGGGTCTTCACCAATAAGGAGTTTTTCCCATACCTCAAAGGGCATATCACCAGGATGTGGCCTTATGTTTGGATTTGAAGAGTAAGTTCCTTCTGAACCAGCCCAAGGTTCAAAGCCTTCTTCAGTGAGAAGATATTCGATAAAAAGCTTGGCGGCATTTGGGTGAGCTGCGTTCTTGACCATCATCAGATAACTGGGGTAATAGAAACCTGCAAAGGGATCCATTCCCACAATCGGCAAAAGTGCCAGGTTCTTAGTTTCTCTATATCTCACCTTTGAATAGGTACAAAGGCCGATCTTATCAATTCCCTGGCCTTTAATACCTATCGACTCAGCCATTGTGGTGTCGCTCTTCATTAGAACCAGGCCATTTTCAAGGATTCCCTTTATCCATTCGTAGCCTGCATTTTCAGTTGTGAGTTCTATTGGCTTACCATAATACCTTTCGTAAGCAGCAGCAAGTTCCTCTGCAATTTCAGGTTTTGTTATCATTGTGAGGAAGTTCATATTTACGCCTTCTTTGAAAGGATCTTTAAAGAAGAAACGCCCCTTGTACTTTGGATCAGTAAGAGCCCAAACATTTACTACGGGTGGATATGTGAAAGTCTCTGAGTTGTACAGGAAGACCTTCGTGATAATAGATAATCTTAAAGGGTTCTGGTAATCCACCGGGATTATTGAAGCCATGTCTTCAGGAACGTAGTTGTATAAATAACCCGGTTCTATGAGTTCACCAAAAATTCTCCCTCCATCCTGGGCAATAACAAAGTCTGCACCAACTATTCCTCCGCCAACCTCTTTTGCAACCTTTTCTATCAGTTCATAGCCTTTTAGGTTGTAAGCCTCAACCTTTATGCC